>DOHJ01000043.1:20826-23215 GCA_003535335.1 Paracoccaceae bacterium
AATCAGCCGGGCATTGCTGGCTGAAAATCCGGTTAAGTGATTTAGCCGTATAGCATTTGCATTTGCCCCCTTCACATCACCGCCAAACCCGTCTATACGCGCGACTTCATGCGGGACTGCACCCTTGGAGGAGCCCGCCCTAACCTATTGGAGAATTATTATGGCTAAAAAGATTCCAGATCTTATCGCCTTTGAACGCGCGGGGACAGGCAAGGGGGCCGCCCGTGCTGCACGTCGTGAAGGCATGGTGCCCGGCGTTGCTTATGGTGGCAGCAAAGACCCTGTTGCGATCAACCTGCCCTTTAACGTGCTGATCAAAAGCCTGCGCGATGGTGGTTTCATGTCGACCCTGTTCAACCTAAAGGTCGAAGGCCATGACGATGTGCGGGTGATTTGCCGTGATGTGCAACGTGATGTGGTCAAGGATTTGCCAATCCACGCCGATTTTCTGCGCCTGCACCGTGACACACGGATTGCGCTGGCCATTCACGTTGAATTTATCAACGAAGAAGAATGCGATGGTCTGGCCAAAGGTGGCGTGCTGACTGTTGTGCGCCCAGAAGTCGAGCTGAACGTGATGGCCGGTGATATTCCGGATCACATCACTGTTGATCTGGCGGGTCTGGATGTGGGTGAAACAATCACCATTTCCAGCGTTAAGTTGCCCGAAGGTGTGACAGCGACCATTGATCGTGATTTCGTGATCGCCAACATTCAGGCACCTACCGTTTCAACGGATGATGATGAAGCTGATGCTGAAGAAGCCGCTGAAGGCGAAACCGCTGAAGGGCAAAGCGAAGAGGGCAGCGAGGAGTAAATCCTTAGCTAACTTTGTAAGACTAAAGCGCGGGGCCAAGTGGTCCCGTGTTTGCGTTTCAGGGGGTTTCGTCCTAGGATGACGCGAAATTAAACTATGAGGAAATAGCAGATGCGCCTGTTTGTAGGCCTTGGAAACCCCGGCGCAAAATACGCGCATAACCGCCATAACGTTGGATTTATGGCGCTGGATCAAATGGCAGCCGATCATGGCTTTGGCCCGTGGCGCGGCAAATTTCAGGCGTCGGTTAGCGAAGGTCGTTTGGGGGGTGAAAAGGTGGTTTTGCTAAAGCCCGAAACATTCATGAACCTGTCGGGCCAATCGGTGGGCGAAGCCATGCGGTTTTACAAGCTGACACCGGATGAGGTGATGGTTTTTCATGATGAGCTGGATTTGGCACCGCGTAAGATTCGGGTTAAAAAATCCGGCGGTCATGCGGGCCATAATGGTTTGCGTTCGATCCACCAGCATATTGGCGAACATTACGGCCGGGTGCGCATCGGCATTGGCCATCCCGGTCACAAGGACCGTGTTTCGGGATATGTGTTGCATGATTTTTCCCGTGCCGACGCGGATTGGCTGGATGATTTGCTGCGCGGAATTGGCGATGGGGCACCCTATCTGGCTGATGGTGACAGCTCAAAATTTTTAAACGAAATTGGTCTGCGGATGGGACCGGTTGCGAATTTGAAACAGGTCAAAAAGCCCAAGCTGGAAATGCAACAGCCGGTTGAGGGCACGCCGGATAAACGCTCTGCCATGCAAAAACTAATGGATAAATTCAAATAACCAGCGATATTTCTGCCCGTGGTCATTAACGCAATTGCGCCTTTATTCGATGGTGCAGGGCGTTGGCAGCCAATATTCCACAAGATTTGGGGTCTCCCCGATCCGGTCCACCACCGCAAACAGGCCCGATCCGTCCAGAGGCGCCAGCGGGCCGTGCCAGACATTCCGGTGAAAATTTTGCCTTGTTTATCATTGGCAATGAAGGCGCGGATATTTGCAGGCGTGCCATCCATATCCTCGGCCACAACCACCAGAAATTGCCCGCCCATGGGCAGAAACGCCTGGGATCCGTCCGGATGACGTTCCAGCATTTTTATTTGGTAGGGCAGGCTGAATATTTCGGATTTGAACAGGCTGATACCGGCACGGCCAGCCATAGCACCAAGAAAGGCCGCAAAAGCATGTTGGGCTATAAGGGCTTTGCCCGCACGGATGAAGACGGGTTTGTCGACAAGATCCACGTTACATCAGCTAATGTGGGTGAAATCCCGCAATTCGGCACCATGATTAACGGGACCAAAGCACAGCTTATTCTTGCAGACAAG
The DNA here is from genome assembly GCA_003535335.1 of Paracoccaceae bacterium. GTDB lineage: Bacteria > Pseudomonadota > Alphaproteobacteria > Rhodobacterales > Rhodobacteraceae > Profundibacter. The sequence goes on from DOHJ01000043.1 coordinate 22,978, forward strand.
GCCTGCGCCAGCACAGCCAACAGGGCAGCCCTGAAAGGTAAACATCGCGACGGCATTTTGCACAAAGCCGTGCGCGGCCACCCGCTGCGCGCTTCAGAGAAGCGTTTCAATAAGCTGATTTCCAAGTGCCGTTTTAGGGTCGAACAAGTCTTTGGACGATGAAGCGGCTCTTTGGATTGCACCATGGATTGCCCCGTGGATTGTGGCGTGCCCGCTACTTTGGCGTTGCCAGATGCCA
>DOHJ01000250.1:0-1171 GCA_003535335.1 Paracoccaceae bacterium
CAGTTTTTTCAAGTTGTTGCCATTTTCTCCAGTCTGTATCAACCCCGCACCATAAAGCATGGTCTGTACCACCTTTTTCATTTAAAGAGCGTGTTCTGTCTATAGATAATTCATCGAGTCGGTTTATTTCGTCATTTTTTGCAGTTTTTTCCAGAGATATTATTCGCAGTTTAGATTCTTCTACATTTAGCGCCATTTCAATGATGCACTGTAGTTTTTGTAACTGTTTTTCCATTACAAACCTCCTTTTCCCCGTGCCTTTTTGCGCATCACTTCAGCAAAACGGATTGCCGCAGCGACGGGTTTATATTGTTCAGGATTGATTTCCTGCCCTATGTCAACGGTAGCAAACAAGAGGCGAGCCGTTGGAGGGTCCCTATGGATGGGAACCCCGGATTCTGCGGCGATTTCGCGAATTCGTGCGGCAATTTCGTCAACGCCTTTAGCAATGCAGGACGGGGCACAGCCCGCAGCACGGTTCCATTTTAACGCAATGGCATAATGTTCAGGGTTAACTATGATTACATCCGCATCTGGCACATCAGCCAGCATCTGGTTCATCGCAATTTCATAGCCTTTTTGACGGCGCTGTTGTTTCATATGCGGATCACCTTCGCTCTGTTTTGCTTCGTCCGTCATTTCCTTTCGCGACATCATATTTTTGCGGTTGTGTTCTGCCTTTTGCCAAACAAAATCAACAGCCCCGATGGCAAGGGCAATGATCAGTACAATAGATAGAAATTCCACCACCAATTTTAGCAACACGCTTGTTACCATAGGTGGTGGTATATGCACTGTTCCCAAAATTTCGGCCATTTTTGAATTCAAAAAAATAGCTAAAACAATCGAATATATCAAAAGTTTAAAAAAGCTTTTTGAAAACTCAAACAAGCCACTGCGCCCAAACTTGTTTTTGGCATTAGACAAAAAAGATATGCGGGATAATTTTGGAACTAACTTATCTGGTGCGATTATAAAGCTCCGCTGGGCAAATATCGTCAGCAAAACGATCAAACCAGGTATAAGAAGCCAAGGCCCAACATTTGTTGTTAGTTTTTTTAATATCCCGCCTGAAAGTGGTTGCGCACTATCTGAGAAAAATATTTCCGAGCTCTGGTCAGCATTTTCAAGAATTCCTGCCAGAAATTGGCCAAAATCTGATAATGTTCCC
>DOHJ01000250.1:1599-1895 GCA_003535335.1 Paracoccaceae bacterium
ATCAAGCTTTTTTTGCGTCGGCTCAAATTGTTTATCGTCATCTTCAGATCCATTGCTCATTATCGTTCTCCAAATGGGTTTTGAAAAAAATGTGCAAGTGAGTCTGACCAAACAACAAGTATTAATGGCATTACAAGAAACATTAAAAACAACGCGCCTGCAGTGATTGCAGGAGCACCTACAAAAGCAACCATCAATTGGGGCATTGCACGGTTAATCACACCCAGAGCCACATTGTATATGAGCGATGCAATTAAAAATGGAGCTGCCAGTGTAAAAGCTAATGCAAATGCATG
>DOHJ01000250.1:2295-7526 GCA_003535335.1 Paracoccaceae bacterium
AAGAATATCGTATGACATGATTACCAGCTCAATTACTTGCACGTGCAATCCAGACATAACTGCCAGAGCAAGACCACCATATACTAGTAAATGTCCAATTGCTGGCTGGGGGTCGACACCCGCAGCACCTCCAAAAACTTGCGAAAGAGACGTAGCTTGCGCCGCCATTGACCCTGCCATTTGCAATGCAAGAATAAAAAGACGCAAACCCAATCCCAGAACAAGGCCAGAAATTGGCTCAGTTGCTAGAATTATGGAAAGTATTTTAGGGTCTTTTGCCAGTGTTTCCAGTTGAGGTGCAACAGCAGGCGCAACTATCGCAGTTATGCCAAGTGCTAACCCCAACCTAACACGTTGTGGAACTATTTTCTCGCCAAAAACCGGCAAGACGGCCATAGCTGCACCAACACGCAGAAAAACGATAAGTGCAATAAACATACCTTCTTGGCCAATATTCTGCAGAGCATTTAAGGCTGCGTTCATACTGTGACCAACCCGACAAGAGACGGGCGTGCTTCTACGCCGATCTCTTCAAATGAAAGCACAGGATTTGTTATTCCTTTTGCTGAAAGAACTGTCCGCAAAAACCGACGGCGGTGCCGTGGTGTGGCAATTGCTGGATAGATACCTGCCTCTGATGCCCGAGCCAGCTTTTCTGCTACATTATTTGCTAACTTATTAAAGTCATCTGGTGGCAGTGCTACATCTGCATGCCCGCGATCGCCTTCAATTTGATACGTCGTAAAAGTTTGCTCCCATTCAGGTGCCAGTTGAATTAGCGGAATTGTTCCATCATCTCGCTTTAACTCGCTTATAAGTTGAAATCCAAGGCGTTGGCGTACATGTTCACATATTTGCTCTGGCGTAACATGTGTAGGTCGCGATTCTGCTATAGCTTCTAAGATCAAAGGCAGATTTCGAACAGAAACACGCTCTTCCAGTAGTAAACGCAATATGGATAATAATAAATCTATAGGGACTTTGTCTGGCATTAATTCATCAAGCATGCGCCGATTTGCCTCCGCACGCTGATCGTCTGATAGATTAACAAATTCGTCCAGTAATCGACGTAGAGCTTTAAGAGATAGAAGACGCGAGAAATTTTGTTTGATTATCTCCAATAAATGTGTCGCCAAAACCTCAGCTGCGGATACGATAGTTACGCCGGATAACGCTGCTTCTTCTTGTAGATTTGTCGAAATCCAACGGGCCGGCGCGCCATAAACCGGCTCTTTAACATTTTCGCCCGGCGGCAATGTATGGGAATCTTCAGGAAGCAACACCAAAGCATGATCCGGGCGCAAAAAGTCCCGTGCCTGTTCGACTCCCTGCACTTTAACAACATATGTTCCAACAGGTAGAGACGCTTCGTCAGTCAATCGTATTTCTGGTAATATTAAGCCAAATGTGGATGCAATATGCGTTCGCATATTGGCAATTCTAGCATCAAGACCAGTTGTCGGATCAAGAACCATACTGACCAAGTCAGGTGCAAATTCTACATGTATATCATCAAGGTCCAAGAGATCTCCAATCGGAGTTTGGCTTGGTTTTAGATCGCTTTCATGTTCTAGTTTACTATCCTGAAGCCTCTTCTTTTTTGCCGATGTTTGTACGGCAAATGCTGCTAATGCCAACGTTATCGCTCCAATGACAAATGGGATAAAGGGAAGTCCTGGGACCAGTGCGAATAGCGCCATTAATACTGAAACTGTAATTAACGCGGGGGCAAACCTGCCCAGTTGTGCAATTAGTTCACGATCAGCCGGCCCTTTTGTACCACCTCGCGCCAATAGTAACGCTGACGCGATTGAAATAATAATTGCAGGAATTTGTGACACCAGCCCATCACCTACAGTTAATATAGCATAGGTTTCAAAGGCCTTTGATAATGGCATTTCATGTATTGTGACGCCCATAATCAGGCCCATTACTAAATTAAGCAGGGTAATCAGTAGGCCCGCAACGGCATCGCCTTTTACAAATTTTGAAGCCCCATCTAGTGACCCAAAAAAGGTGGTTTCTGCTTGCTCTCTTTCTCTGCGTTCTTTTGCTTGGGCATGATCAATCGCACCTGCAGACATATCGCTATCAATGGCAAGTTGCTTTCCCGGCATTCCATCAAGCGCAAAGCGAGCACCAACTTCAGCCATACGTGTGGCACCTTTGGTAATAACAATAAAATTTACGATAAGTAGTACACCAAAAACGACCAGCCCCATAAAAACACTGCCACCCATAATGAAATTGGCAAATCCTTCTATTACATTACCTGCAGCACCTGTCCCGGTGTGACCTTCGCCAATAATCAGTTTCGTTGACGATACATTTAATGAAAGCCGTAGCATCAAAGATGCCAAAAGAACTGTTGGAAAGGCTGAGAACTCTAAAGGGCGATCAATAAATAAGGTGATCGTAAACATTAATATAGCTAGGGCAAATGACGCTGCCAGACCAATATCCAATACCCATGATGGTATGGGCAAAATCATCATTACGATAATTGACATAAGCGCGAGTGCCAACAAAACAGTAGGTTGGAAAATTTTAGATAATAGGCCTGACGGGTTACCCATTGTCATTGCCTAGTGAAATGTATTTGCGTTTAACTTGATCAACGGGAAGTGGGGCAAGCGAACCAAAGCCACTTGTCTCGCCATTCTGTTGCAGCAATGGATAATGGTTAACTCTTGGCTTTAGTACCTTTGGTAGTAATGTTGAGGATAAACTTTCGCTTGATGCAAGGTACTCCAGAGAGTTTGTTTTTCCGTTTGCAATTATAGCTGCATGATATGTTTTGAAACGCTTTTCGTATTTAGTTGCGTGTTTCAAGGTCCGAGAATGATACGCACCCGCAGCTTTACCCCAGCTCCCTTTTTCATTATATAGTTTTAACAGAAATTTTGCTGCATAAAGTGCATTGGGAGCTGGATCAAACATTTCTGCAATAGATGTAAATGCATGTCCATGCCATTTGTAATTAATTTGAAAGCATCCCACATCAAAACTACGCGCCCCTCGTTTATAGTTCTTATAAACATACGCTCTGGCCTCGTCTTCGTTATCAAACCACTTGCCCTTACCCTCCATATTAACAGTCCAGGGCCAAGGGCGCAGAACGCCCCCGGTTTTTCGCCCAGTTTCAGTTATTGAAATAGCTTGTAAAACTGATACAGGAACACCTGTTTTCTGTGCGGCATAAGCTGCAGCTTGATCACAAATAAGTGGTAGATTCTGAGCAGAAAACACATATGAGGGAAGTATGCTTGCTGTAACAGATATAAAAGCAGCAACCATATATGCCTGAAAGCCATTATGTGAGTTGCTCCTGGCCAGAATTAATATCGGCAGATGTGTTATTTTTTGAGCTTTTCTAGCCATACTTGATGCAATTCTTGCTATAAATTCAACATCAATCTACTTAATAAGTCTTTATAAAACGTAAGTAAAATGGCCTTTAAAGCTCTATTTTCTAATGAGGCAAGGTAATGGTTCTGTCGCAAAGTTTTATGCTATTCCCATCCTTGTTTCATTTTGTCATAAGTCGTTTCAAAAAGCTACAGGCAGGACACCCCAAGTATGAGTATTGATTTCAAAGGGCCTTGTTGCATAGATCAGAGCTTTCTCACAGTTCGCTCTGGCCCGTAATTTAGGCTATGCGACTTGTTCGAACACGGGTCGTCCGAGTTCGGTCATTTTGTTGAGAATGGCGACGCTGATCTTGACCTCTGTTTGTTGATTTTCGAAACGCCGCGTTTTCAGCTTTGGCCCTATGACAGTCTTTCAACGGCCCATTTATTGCCCGGCAGTGGCTTGCCCTGCAAGCCATGAGAGGGGGTGTTTCAATTCTGCTGCGCTGATTATAACCGCTGCTGGCTTGCCAGACCATGCGTCCCCGACGCCTGTATTTCGGTAACGGCAGCTTGTAAACCATGCCCAGCGTCAGGCACATGGTAATCGCCTGATCCGAATAACGTTGCTGCCCACCGCGCGACCCACACCGAACGGCAGTCCAGTAGCTTTGCGCATCAGCCGCAATCCAGATCGTCAATCACCACGGTTGCGCAGGCTTTCATTATACTCGGCCTAGTTCGTCATCCTGTACCGTTTCTTTGCAAACTTGTGTCGGCGGCTGGCGTTGAATTTATGCGGCATCAAGCGTATCCGTGATCCGGAGAAAAATGCTTGTTAACACTTGGCCGATGATCGGTGCAACAAGGCCGTTTTTATGCAGTTAAAAATCTTAAAACCGGGAATTTTGAAGGGGTGGCCAGTTTTCTGCGCATTTCACCAGACGCAGGATCGATCGAGGTCGGGCATATTAATTTTGCCAAACCGCTGCAACGAAGCCGGGCAGCGACCGAAGCAATGTTTTTGATGATGCAGTGGGTATATGACGCAGGATACCGGCGTTATGAATGGAAATGCAACGCATTGAATACCGGTTCGCGGCGGGCTGCAGAACGTCTTGGCTTTAGTCATGAAGGTATATTTCGCCAAGCAGGCATAAGCAAAGGGCGAAATCGCGATACGGCTTGGTATGCCTCAATCGACACTGAATGGCCTGCGTTAAAATCAGCATTTGAAACATGGCTGTCAGACACTAACTTTGATGCAAATGGTCAGCAAAAAGAAAGCCTGTCCGATCTAACCCGTTTGGTTCGCGTACTGGATGACCCAGCCCTTAAATCTGGTTGAGCACCACAGTAAAATAATTTGCATTCAGCCAATCATGCCCTCGCTTGATCCATCAGGTCACGCATTTTTTTAATTGCTGGGTCTAGACCGATAAATATGGCTTCACCAATCAGGAAATGGCCAATGTTTAGCTCCATCACTTCGGGGAATTCGGCGATTGGTTTCACCGTATCGTACGTAATGCCATGTCCGGCGTGTACTTCTAATCCTAGCGAATGAGCATAGGCCGACATTTCGCGCAGTTTGACCAGTTCTACATCTGCTTTTGCAAAATCCCCTTCGGAAAATGAATCACAATATGAGCCGGCATGAAGCTCAACAATATCGGCCCCAATCCGAGAGGCCGCTTCAATCTGGCGCTGATCAGTTGCGACAAACAAGGACACCCGACAGCCCGCATCGCGAATAGGGGCAATGAAATGGGCCAAACGGTTTTCTTCGCGGGCCACTTCCAATCCACCCTCGGTGGTCAATTCCTCGCGTTTTTCCGGCACAATGCAAACGGCATGGGGTTTATGGCGCAGCGCAATGGC
>DOHJ01000250.1:7908-12760 GCA_003535335.1 Paracoccaceae bacterium
ATCCATCAGCCCGTCAATATCTGCATCCGAAATATGACGCCGGTCTTCGCGAAGATGCGCGGTTATGCCATCGGCTCCGGCTGCTTCGGCCAGTTTTGCCGCACGCAACGGGTCAGGATAGGATCCGCCGCGCGCATTACGCACTGTCGCTACGTGGTCAATATTTATGCCAAGCCGCAGCTTGCCGAGTGGTTTTCGGTCCATCACAGGCCCCCTGTTTTAATATGTTGTTAAAATGCTAACCGGTTTATTCTGTATCGTCAGCCTTTTTTGCGGCTTTTTTTGCCCGTATTTCGGCGAGCTTTGCTTTCAAACGCCCTTTGCGGCGATTTTTGTAGGCCGTTATCACTGGTACGCTTAAATAGTAACAAATGATCGCTGCAATTGGCCCTAGAATCAAGCCGCCAACCAGGTAGGGTAAAAAGATTTCGTCAAAGAAACTTTCCAGCTTTGTCCAATCCGCGGTTTTGTCGCTAAACATTGCCCAGAAGTTATGTTTTAAATCCTGCCATGCGCCGGCAAAGCTGTGCATTAAGGAATGGCTTGCGCCATCATCATAAACCGTACCCAGCAACCAGTGACCCAATTGCATGCCAGACACAGCAATAAATGGAAATGTTATCGGGTTTCCAAAAAATGTTGCCATAACCCCGGCAATTGCATTGCCACGGATCAATAGGGCAATAAGTGCCGCAATAACAAAGTGAAACCCAAACAAAGGCGTAAAACTGACAAGCACACCGGCAAAAACGCCACGGGCAATTCTATGGGGCGGGTCCGGCAATCGGCGCAACCTGTGCCAAACATAACGCGCCGCTCTGCCCCAACCGCCTTTTGGGTAAATTAATTCCCACACTACACGCAAGAATGGCCGTTTATTGCGTCTTTTAAAAACCAAACCAATCGTTCCTATCTATCTTTTCTTGCCCGTCACGGCTTACGGGCTGGATCGCGGAATCTTTCCATTGTGGCAACATCGCTGTCAGCTTCAAGCGCTGTCATAATATTATGCAAATGCTCAACATCCCTCAAGTCAACTTCTATCATTAAAAGGTAAAAATCGGGCTTTCGGTCAAGGAATTTCAGGTCAGCAATATTTGCCTTTAGCTCACCAATCAACGTGCAAATGCGCCCCAGCACACCAGCATCATTGCTGATCGTAATTTTCAGCGTAACAGTATGCCCTGCGGAATGTTTGCCACTATGCCAATTCAAATCAACCCAGCGCCCGGTCTGGTCCTCAAAATCTGAAAGAACCGGGCAATCAATTGTATGTATAATAACACCTTTACCACGATAGCTGATCCCGACAATACGCTCGCCCGGAACCGGCTGGCAACAAGCGGCACGTTCAAATGTCTGACCTTGCTCCAAGCCCACGATTGCATGGGTAGGTTCAATTTCATTGCCGGTTTCGGCGGAAAGCTCGGGGTATAATACCTCAATAACATTATGCGCATTCAATTCGGCGCTGCCAATACGTGCCCACAATTCGTCTATGCTGGAGAGCCCCATATGTTTTGCCGCAGTTCCTAAGGCCTTGTCAGTGACTTTTTTGGAAATATGCTCAAATGCAACCCGGGTCAGCTCGCGCCCCAGCTTTATAAATCGCTCTCTGTCTTCGCTGCGCAACGAACGCCGGATAGCAGATTTGGCGCGCCCCGTTACCGCAATATCGATCCACGTTGCCTGTGGGCGCTGGCCCTCGGCAGTCATAATTATCACTGACTGGCCATTTCGAATGCGGGTCCATAATGGAACACGAATGCCATCAATCTTTGCGCCAACACAACTATCGCCGATACGAGTGTGGATCGCGTAGGCAAAATCCAGTGGCGTGGCACCGCGAGGCAGTTTTACCACTTCGCCTTTGGGTGTAAAACAAAACACCTGATCTGAATACATTTCCAATTTTACGTGCTCAAGAAACTCATCATGATCACCGGCAGAATCCAGCCGTTCGGTTAGGCCTGAAACCCATTTGGCCGGATCAACTGCAAACGGATTTTCTGAACGCACTCCGTCGCGATAAGACCAGTGCGCCGCAACGCCGGATTCGGCGACATCGTGCATTTGCTGCGTGCGGATTTGCACCTCGACACGCTTGCCATCACGCCCTGAAACTGTTGTCTGGATAGAACGGTAGCCGTTGGATTTTGGTTGGCTGATATAATCCTTGAACCGGCCGGGCACCGCGCTCCAACGGCGATGGATTGTGCCTAATACGCGATAGCAATCCGGTTCATTGTTTGTGATGACGCGAAATCCGTAAATATCCGAAAGGCGGGAAAACCCCTGTTCCTTTTCTTCCATTTTGCGCCAGATTGAATAGGGTTTTTTCGCGCGGCCATAAACTTCGGCCTCAATTCTATCGCGGCGCATAATAAAACGTATGTCGTCTGTGATTTTTTTAATCACATCGCCGCTTTCTTTTTGGAGCGAGATAAACCGGCGCATAATTGAATTTCTGGCTTCGGGATTGAGCACAGAAAAAGCCAGATCTTCCAGCTCATCGCGCATCCACTGCATCCCCATACGCCCGGCCAGCGGCGCAAATATATCCATGGTTTCATGGGCTTTTTGCGTCTGCTTATCGGGGCGCATGGATTTTATTGTGCGCATATTATGTAGCCGGTCGGCCAGTTTAACCAGAATCACCCGCAGATCCTTGGACATTGCCATAAACAATTTCCGAAAATTTTCTGCCTGTTTGGTTTCTGATGAAGACAATTGCAGATTGGTCAGCTTTGTCACACCATCAACCAGTTCGGCAATTTCTGCGCCAAATAATTCCGTAACTTCTGAATAGGTGGATTTTGTATCTTCAATCGTATCATGCAGCAGGGCGGTGATAATTGTTGCATCATCCAGACGCTGCTGGGTCAGGATCGCAGCCACAGCAACTGGATGCGTAAAATACGGCTCACCCGAATGACGAAACTGCCCATCATGCATTTGGGCACCATAAGCATAGGCCTGACGAATCAGCGCTTCATTTGTTTTGGGATTGTAATTGCGAACCAGCCCTATCAGATCTTCGATTGTGATCTTGTCTGGCATTCGGTTCGCGCCTTTCTGCGATATGGCAAGGCGTTATTGTTGGCCTTGCGCTTCCATCAATGCGCGTAGCAGTTTTTCTTCAGACATGTCGTCTTCTTCGGGCTTGTCTGCTTCGGCGCCCATCAACAACGCCATTGCATCTTCTTCAGGCTCGTCAATTTCGATCTGGGTTTGCTGGCTTTCGATCATCCGTTCACGCAAATCAGCGGCCAATTGGGTTTCTTCTGCAATTTCACGCAAAGAAACAACCGGGTTTTTATCGTTGTTACGATCAACCGTAATCGGATCACCAGCAGCAATTTCGCGCGCCCTGTGGGCAGCAAGCATTACCAGATCAAACCGGTTTGGAACCTTATCAACGCAATCTTCAACCGTAACGCGGGCCATGGGCGACTCCTGAATATACCTAAAGCAGTTAGAAGAGGTTTATTTAGGGGCTTTATCCCTTGTTGACAAGCACTGAATCGACCCAAATCAGATTGGCACAATTTCGGCAATATCCGAAGGGTCCAAATCATCCAACAGCTGGCGCGCGCTGCGTTGTAAAACAGGGTGTTGCCAATTCGGTGCGATCTCGACCAAAGGCACCAATACAAAGGCGCGGTCTTGTATGCGGGGGTGCGGTAGAATCAATTGATCCGGCGTTAATTTTGTTTGTTGCTCAGGTGGTAATTCCCGCCAATGTTGAAAAGTAGCCAAGTCGGGGCATATTTTATCGTCATATGCCAGTAAATCCAGGTCCAATACACGCTGTCCCCAGCGAATAGACCGTTCTCTCCCCAATAGTTTTTCGATAGAATGCAGGCACGACAAAAGGTCCCGAGGGCCTAAATTTGTAGTTAGTATCAGCACAGCATTCACATAATCTGGCCCTGCTCCTTTTGGAACGCAGGGTGTACAAAATAAGCGGCTTACATCTTGAATTTGTACGTTTTCAGCCTTTAATAACTCAATTGCATGCCGGATTGTATCCTGAGGCGTTCCAATTTCAGATGAAAGGTTTGCCCCCAAACCAACAATTGCCAATTTTGAATGCGTTTTTGCCTCATTTGCTGCATAGGGTTGCAACATTTGTAATAATCCTTAAAATCACTCTGATAAACCGGTTTCGCATATTTTTATCAAGACCACCACTCACTCACGAAACCCCAAGTCGAAACCACCTACCGGAAGGAAAATTTAATGTTCTACAAGGACGAACGGCTTGCGCTGTTCATCGATGGTGCGAATCTGTACGCGGCAGCCAAGTCGCTTGGATTTGATATCGATTATAAACTAATGCGTACCGAATTTATGCGGCGCGGAAAACTGTTGCGGGCGTTTTATTACACTGCCCTGCTTGAAAACGATGACTATTCCCCTATTCGCCCATTGGTCGACTGGCTGCATTATAATGGCTACACAATGGTTACCAAACCCGCCAAAGAATACACTGATTCGATAGGCCGGCGTAAGGTTAAGGGCAGTATGGATATCGAACTGGCGGTCAACGCATTAGAGTTAGCGCCACATGTTGACCATATGGTAATCTTTTCAGGAGATGGCGATTTCCGTCCCTTGGTTGAAAGCCTGCAGCGCCAAGGTGTGCGGGTTTCGGTTGTTTCAACGATTCGTTCGCAGCCGCCAATGATTTCGGATGATTTGCGCAGACAAGTCGATAACTTTATTGAACTGGATGATTTGCGCGATGTGATTGGCCGCCCGCCACGCGAACCAATAGCCGAACCTGTAAGAGCGTCCGAAGAAGATTAACAAAAAAACCCGGGGTGCATTTTGCCTCGGGTTTTGCCAA
>DOHJ01000048.1 GCA_003535335.1 Paracoccaceae bacterium
TGGTACTGCGGATCAGTATATTATCAAGGCGGACGCTGATTTGAGTCGGGTTGCTAATGTTGCCGAACAGATAAAATCCTCGGTTGGGGTAATGCGGCGCTTTACTTTGGGTCTTAGCTCGACCCGGGTGATGTGCAATATTGAAAGCGCACGTTTGCCCAATGGCGGCGGCAGCTTGGTTGATGTGATTAGGCAGCTGGGTTTATTTCAGGCCGAAGTTGAAGAGAATTTAGACCAAATAGAGGGTTTTTGCCTGAAAATTCAAGAAAATGTTGAGAGTCTGGGTCGAAGTATAAAAAAAATTCAAGGGTCTAAATGAGGTTAATCCGGCGTTTTATCGTTTGCTAAATTTCTTTAGTTTTTATGCGGATAAGTGGAATATCTGGTTTGGAATTAACTTGAAAGCAAGGCTTTGTGAGTATCGAATTATTGAACATTACAAAAGGTTATCGATTTGGGATTTGTTGAAAAAAGAAAAGAGTTTCGCCCGGAAATCGGTGACGCACCATTCGCAATTGACGAGCTTTTTTTTTCGCGCACAAATAAACGCGGTATAATTCAGGCCGGAAATTACATTTTTAAACGGGTCGCCCATTATGATTGGGACCAGTTGATCGGGGCCCCGCATAAAACTATTCGCCATCCGGATATGCCAAAAGGTGTTTTCAGTCTGTTTTGGGAAACTTTGCAGCGCGATGAACTGATTGGCGCATATGTGAAAAACAAGGCAAGCGATGGGCTTGAATACTGGGTTTTTGCCGTCGCGATGCCGTTGGACGACGGCTATATTTCAGTCAGAATTAAACCAAGCAGTGAAATGCTCGGGGTTATTAAGGCCCTCTATGCGGATTTAAAGCGGGTCGAAAATGATGATAAAGTAAATCCGGAAGATAGTGCAAGGTCGTTGCTTGAACGGATCAATCATCTGGGCCATGATGATTACGCATCATTTGAAAGTGAATGCTTAATGCGGGAACTTGCGGCGCGCAATCACAATATGGGCAACCCTGTAACTCCGGAAATTGTCACATTTGACGAAATTATGAGCGCCTCTAAAACCTTGAAAGCCGAAACAAAAGCGCTTTCCGACGGGTTTGAGGCCATCAGCACAGTGCCAACCAACATGCGTATAATTGCGGCCCGTCTGGAGCCTTCTGGCGGCGCAGTTAGTTCGCTATCACAAAACTACTGGTCAATGTCCGAAGAAATGTCGGAATGGTTTGCAAAGAATGTTACCAATGAAGGCAGTGAATTCGCATCGATTCATAAAACTCTGAATTCATGCCGGTTTTTGTTTGGTACGGCCCTTATGTTAAGCTCTCTTACAGCAGAATTTAACCGGGAGCAGCGCACGCTGGGGGGCTGCGATCTTGAATTTGAGAAGAAAATGATAAACAAGCTGGCCTCGGAATATGTCACCAAAGCAGTAAAAGGGTTGCAGCAGGTATCCCGTGTCGCCGCCCAAATTGTGACCTCGGCAGAAATAATGCGGCGTTACACTTTGGGACTTAGTTCAACCCGGGTGATGTGTAATATCGAAAGTGCGCGCCTGCCCAACGGGGGGGGCAGTCTGGTTGATGTGATTCATCAACTCGGCCAGTTCCAAAACAGAGTGGAAAAACAACTGGGCCGAATTGAAGATTTGAGTCTACAGATCATTGACCACACTGAAATGATGATCGCTAACCACTGTGGCCTTGAAAATGGGCCATAAGCTGCGGGGCCGATAGATTTACCCGTTGGCTTCGCGGATTTTATCAGCAGCTTCTTTGTTAAAGGAAACACCCTCTTTTTCAAAAAGCTGATCCAGCTCGCCAGAAATAGTCATTTCTGTAATAATATCGCAGCCACCAACAAATTCGCCATTGACGTATAGCTGGGGGATGGTGGGCCAATCTGAATAATCCTTAATGCCTTGGCGCACATCTTCATTCGCCAAAACATTAACGTCGGCAAATTCAACTTGCATAAAATTCAGCACACCGGCCACACGGGATGAAAAGCCGCACTGCGGTGCATCTTTAGTGCCTTTAAGGAATAATACGACATCATGATCTGTAACGATCTTTTTGATTTCGCTGGCAATATCGGTCATTTGTTAGTCTCCTTAGGTATGTCCTGTTGGGGCGTTTGTGCCCGTTTTATCGTACGTTTTGTCCAGAAATCCATATCGCGCGCGCCCAGTGCCGCGGCCGATTTATTGCCCCGTTCCGATGCCCGAATTACGTCCATGTCAATCTCTTCCATGCCCAGTTCGGGCTTGTCAAATTCAGCATCATCCACGTCGTCGCCCAAAAACTGCTTGGCAAGTGATGGACGGGGGCGGCCCCGTTTCAGCAGTATTTCAATAATAATTACGATGGCAATTAATCCGACAATGGATAACAGGATGTTTTGCCAAAGGCTCATATGGATTACTCGGGCGCTTTTGTAGTTAAGGCCAACGCATGCAATGGCGCTGATGATCCTTCCATCTGATCCTTCAGTGCCGCATAAACCGCGCGCTGTTGTTGAACCCTGTTTTTGCCGCGGAAACTTTCGTCAACCACTTCTGCCGCCCAATGGTTTCCATCACCGGCAAGGTCTGTAATCGTAATTTGTGCATCAGGAAATACTGCGCGGATCAGGGTTTCAATTTCTAGGGCTGCAATGGCCATGTTCGCTATCCTTTGTAATTTCGCTAAACCTGAATGTAGGCGTCGGTGGCCGGTTTCGCAAGCTTAACCGATGACATCAATGAAAGAGCATCGAAAGACTTCGGATAATTCGGTAATTTTGGCGGTCGATCTGCCAAAGGTTACGTTTTCGCCGCCGAAATTCCCAACACTGCGAATTGGAACGCCCGCGACTGCTGCGGCAGCCATCAAGCCCTCGGCCTGGTCAAAATTGCAGGCTACCAAATATCGGGCCTGATCTTCGCCAAACAGGGTCGGGGTGTCGCCAGCATTCAATACCACGCCAACGCCCGCTGCTTCGGCCAGCTCAAAAGCGGCCAGCGCAAGCCCGCCATCGGACAAATCGGTTACAACGCTGATCAGATCGCGATTGTTAAGGATGAATTCACCGTTGCGTTTTTCAGCCTCTAGATCTACCTGTGGCGCATCGCCATCTTCACAGTTGAAAGCCTCGGCCAGCAGGGCGGACTGGCCCAGATGGCCGGCCGTTTCACCCACCAGCAAGGCAACGTGGCCATTGCGCACTTTGCCACTGATGATGTTATCGATATGATCAATCAAACCCACGGCGCCAATCGTCGGTGTCGGTAAGATTCCGGTACCGTCAGTTTCATTATAAAGGCTGACATTTCCCGAAACAATCGGCATATCCAGAGCGCTGACCGCGGCCGAAATACCTTTGATTGCGCCAACGAACTGGCCCATAATTTCGGGCTTTTCGG
The DNA here is from genome assembly GCA_003535335.1 of Paracoccaceae bacterium. Classification (GTDB taxonomy): domain Bacteria; phylum Pseudomonadota; class Alphaproteobacteria; order Rhodobacterales; family Rhodobacteraceae; genus Profundibacter. Next base: position 3,398 of record DOHJ01000048.1, read on the forward strand.
GGTTGCCGAAATTCATGTTGTCGGTGGTGGCCAGCGGTTTGGCCCCGACAGCGCACAGGTTGCGATAGGCCTCGGCCACGGCCTGTTTGCCGCCCTCGAACGGATTTGCTTTTACATAACGGGGGGTTACGTCTGATGTGAAGGCCAGCGCCTTGTCCGTGCCATGCACCCGAACCACACCCGCACCGATGCCCGGAACAACGGCACTATCGGCCATCACCATGCTGTCGTACTGCTCATAAACCCATTGTTTGGCGGCGTAATTGGGCGAGGAAATCAAGACGCGCAGCCCATCGATAGGATCAATTTCCGGCAGATTTACCAGCGGTTTCGCGGCAGGGGTTTCAACCCAGGGCCGGTCATATTCCGGTGCGTTTCCTGATAGCGCTTTGAGTGGCAGATCGGCTTTGCATTCATTGCCGTGCATGATGATAAAACGATCCTCGGCAATGGTTTCGCCAACAATGGCAAAATCCAGATCCCATTTATCAAACACAGCCTTGGCCACGGCCTCCAGCTCTGGATTAAGCACCATCAACATGCGTTCCTGAGATTCCGAGAGCATCATTTCATAGGCGGTCATATTTTCTTCGCGGGCGGGAATATGATCAAGGTTGAGCTTAACCCCGAGATTACCCTTATCGCCCATTTCAACTGCCGAGCAGGTCAGGCCAGCCGCGCCCATATCCTGAATCGAAATCACCGCTCCGGTGGCCATCAATTCCAGCGTGGCCTCCATCAGGCGTTTTTCGGTGAACGGATCACCGACCTGAACCGTGGGGCGTTTTTCCTCGATCGTGTCGTCAAATTCGGCCGATGCCATGGTTGCGCCACCAACCCCGTCGCGGCCAGTTTTTGCGCCCAAATACACCACAGGCATACCAATGCCAGAAGCGGCAGAGTAAAAAATCTTGTCGGTATCGGCAAGTCCGGCGGCAAAAGCATTGACCAGACAATTGCCGTTATAAGCAGAATGAAAACGCACTTCGCCGCCCACAGTAGGCACACCAAAACAATTACCATAGCCGCCAACGCCCTCAACCACGCCATGCACCAGCTGACGGGTTTTGGGGTGATACGGTTCCCCGAATGAAAGCGAATTCATCGCCGCAATCGGGCGCGCACCCATGGTAAATACGTCACGCAAAATGCCGCCAACGCCGGTCGCCGCCCCCTGATAGGGTTCGATATACGAGGGGTGATTGTGGCTTTCCATCTTGAATACCACACATTGTCCATCGCCAATATCAACGATACCGGCGTTTTCACCGGGGCCGCAAATGACTTGCGGGCCTTCGGTGGGCAGGGTGCGCAGCCATTTTTTCGAGGATTTATAAGAGCAATGCTCGTTCCACATGGCCGAGAAAATTCCAAGCTCGGTATAGGTCGGCTCGCGTTCGATGATTTCCAGCAGGCGTTGGTATTCGTCATCGCTTAGCCCGTGGCTTGCGATCAATTCTTTGGTTATTTCCGGCTCTTGCATATCTGTCCCCCAAGGCAACTGTTGGCGCTTTTTAAGGCATGGGGGCGGGTAGGGGAATGCAAATTAAAAAAAAATTACGTCTGATGTCGAAATTCACAGCTTTTATTTGGCTTCATGTCAATATGGGTAAAAAAGGCCGAGCCCAAAGGCTCGGCCAAAGTCCAACAGGGAGGTATGAAACCAACAAGATTTTCATCAATTGCTGCCTTCATAAGTTGTATTTAGGTCTGCATTGCCATGTATTCAAGAAAAATAATGTAAAAGTCGCGCAATCCCGATATGCACTGGTTGCATGGCTTACTCAGGCGTTTGATTTCGTAACCTTTTTCGCCGTGAAATGATTTCTTCTGTTACAAAGTCCCGAAAGGCCGCAATGCGTTTTGACTGACGTAATTCTTCCGGATAGGCTAAAAACACCGGAATTTCGTTTGATTCCATGTCAGGCAACACGCGCACCAGATTCGGAAAATCTTCGGTGACGTAATCAGGCAACAGGCCAATGCCCAAATCCGAAATCACGCCCTGCAATACCCCGAAATAATTATTCACAGTCAGCAACGAGCGCACGTTATAGGTTAAAATGTGCCTTGCAAAATTGGCCCCGGCGCTGACTTGGGCCGAGGATGTTGATTGGCAGATCAGTCGATGATCGGCCAGATCATCGGTATTTTTTGGCGCGGTATGGCTGTTTAGATAATTCTGACTTGCATAAAGCCGCATGTTGACGCTCATTAAACGCTTGCGGATCAGGTCGGCCTGACTGGGTTCTTTCATCCTGATCGCCACATCGGCCTCGCGCATAGGCAGGTCCAAAACGCGTTCGCTTAGCATCAGGTCGATTTTCAGATCGGGGTATTTATCATAAAGCTTGGACAGGCGCGGGGCCAGCCAGAGCGAGCCAAACCCCGTTGTCGTAGTGACGCGCAATTCGCCAAATACCTCGTCGGCGCTGTCGCGAATGCGCGCAGTCGCCGATTCCAGCCGTTGTTCCATGGCCTTGGTTGCCTTGAATAATAATTCGCCCTGCTCGGTCAGGATTAGGCCCCGCGCATGTCGGTGAAACAGGGTGGCATCCAGATTTTCTTCGAGCGTCCGGATTTGGCGCGAAACGGCCGACTGGCTAAGGTTTAGCACATCACCCGCATGGGTGAGCGAGCCGGCATCAGCAACCGCGTGAAATATTCTTAATTTATCCCAATCCATAAGCCCCAGACCTTCAGCATAAGTAAACTATACTGAAATTGATTATCCATTATGACAGCTAAAAAGAAAACAGAAGATTTGCGACAGTGCACAAAGGGTGGGCAATTAGGCGTGGATTTCTGTGCGTAATCGGCGTATCACAGCCATATATTTCAGCACAGGAAACGAGGCAGATATGGCAGTTGGTGTTTTTGATTCAGGTTTGGGCGGTTTGACTGTGTTGGATGCGGTTGCCAAGCGCCTGCCGGATGTTCCTTTTGTTTATCTTGGTGACAGCGCAAATGCGCCTTACGGGGTGCGTGATGCGGATGATGTTTTTAAATTGACCAAAGCCTCGGTTGAACGGCTTTGGGATGCGGGTTGTGATCTGGTAATCATGGCCTGCAACACCGCTTCGGCCGCAGCCTTGCGGCGCATGCAGGAGCAGGGATTGCCCGAAGGCAAGCGGGTTTTGGGCGTGTTCGTGCCATTGATCGAGGCCCTGACCGAGCGAAACTGGGGCGACAATTCCCCGCCGCGCGAGGTTGCGGTGAAAAATGTGGCGTTGTTTGCCACGCCTGCCACAGTCGCCAGCCGCGCTTTTCAACGCGAACTGGCCTTTCGCGCCATCGGTGTCGATGTCGAGGCTCAGGCCTGTGGCGGCTTGGTTGATGCGATCGAAGAGGGGGACGAGATTTTGGCCCAAGCCTTGGTGCGCAGCCACGTCGAGGCCCTAAAGCGCAAAATGCCAAACCCGCAAGCGGCAATCTTGGGTTGCACCCATTATCCGTTGATGCAAGAGCATTTTCAGGCGGCGCTGGGCGAGGATGTAAAAGTATTTTCGCAGGCCGATCTGGTGGCCGAAAGCCTTGCTTATTATCTGGAGCGGCACCCGAATATGCAGGGTAAAGGCGAGCATTCGTTATTTCTGACCACAGGTGATCCTGCGGTGGTCTCGGACAAGGCCACGCAAGTCTTGCGACGAGAGATTATTTTTGCAGCTGCATGATTGCAGTCTCATTACCAATCGCCTATATTAAACACATTATCGAGAGGTCGAAAAATGACCCATAAAATCGCAATCCTGGGTGCAAGCGGCTATACTGGCGCCGAATTGGTGCGCCTTATTGCCAGCCACCCGGGCATGAAAATTGTTGCCCTGTCTGGCGAACGCAAGGCGGGCATGAAATATGGCGATGTTTTTCCGCATTTGCGCCATTTAAATTTACCTGATCTGGTGAAAATTGATCAAATTGATTTCTCAAACATTGATCTGGCCTTTTGTGCCCTGCCGCACGCCACGTCACAGGCTGTAATCCGCGACTTGCCGCTGGATTTGAAAATCGTTGACCTGTCGGCGGATTTTCGGCTGCGCGATCTTGATGAATACGCCAAATGGTACGGAAAACCCCACGGGGCCGCCCATTTGCAGGCTGATGCTGTTTACGGGCTGACCGAATTTTACCGCGACGAAATCCGCAAGGCGCGTCTGGTTGCCGGCACAGGCTGCAACGCTGCTGCGGGTCAGTTTGCGCTGGTGCCGTTGATGCGCGGTGGCTTGATTGATCTGGATGATATCGTGATTGATCTAAAGGCGGCCGTTTCCGGTGCGGGGCGTGCGCTAAAGGAAAATCTGCTGCATGCGGAATTGTCCGAAGGCTATCACGCCTATGCGCTGGGTGGCACGCACCGGCATCTGGCAGAGTTTGATCAGGAATTTTCCCGTCACGCCGGCCGTCCGGTCAAGGTGCAGTTTACCCCGCATCTAATCCCGGCCAATCGCGGAATTCTGGCCACGGTTTATGTCAAAGGCGATGCTGAAAAAATTCATTCCGCCCTGACTGATGCTTATGAAAACGAGCCGTTTATCATCTGTTTGCCATTTGGTCAGGCCCCCTCGACCCGCCATATTCGCGGATCAAACTTTTGCCATATCGGTGTGGTGGCTGACCGCATTCCCAATCGCGCGACGATCGTCGTAGCACTTGACAACTTGACCAAAGGCTCGTCCGGTCAGGCGCTGCAAAACGCAAATCTAATGTTGGGAGAAGACGAAACAGCGGGCTTGATGCTCGCCCCTGTCTTTCCCTAGGCACCTTGATAAAAAGGAACCGAAAAAATGAAGGGTCTAAAAAAGAAACGCCGCATTCAGCTGATCATCGTCGCATTCGCGGCGCTGGCGCTTTCGACGGGGCTGATTGGCTATGCCCTGAAAGACGGGATTAATTACTACAAAAGCCCAAGCGAAATCGTGGCATCCCCGCCGCCGCCGACACAGGTTTTCAAGGTTGGTGGTTTGGTTGAAGAAGGCTCAATCGTGCGCGGTGAAAGCGAAATTATCACCTTTAGCATTACTGACGGGGCGCAAGCCATCAAGGCCAGCTATGCGGGCATTTTGCCGGACCTTTTCAAAGAGGGCCAAGGCACTGTGGCCACAGGAATCTACATTAACGGTATTTTCAAAGCCACTGAAATCCTTGCAAAACATGATGAAAATTACATGCCAAAAGAAGTCGTGGACATCTTGAAAGAGCAAGGCGTTTACAAAGCCATGGATGGCAGCTGAACGCATTGCTAAGATCTAATTAACTGTTTTTGATCACCCTCGCAGATGAAATTTGCGGGGGTTTTTTATGCATACAGTCAGGCAGATAGCCGATGAAATCGTCGCCCGGGAGGGTGGTTATGTGAATGATCCGGATGATCCGGGCGGGGCGACAAATTTTGGCGTTACCATTCATACCATGCGCCGTCTGGGGCTGGATTTGACCCGTGATGGCATGGTTGATACGGCCGATGTGCGGGCTTTGACGCAGCCTCAGGCTGTGGATATTTTTATCAGGCATTATTTTGAACGCCCGCGGGTGGCTGATTTGCCCGAAGCGCTGCATGCAACAGTGTTTGATATGTATGTGAATGCCGGTGCTAATGCGGTGCGGATTTTGCAACGTTTGCTGGTGGAAATGGGTCATGCTATCGGGGTGGACGGCGGGATCGGGCCACAAACGACAACTGCAACGCAGGCCGCTTATGCAAATGCGCCGGATCATCTGCCTGATGCCTACGGTATTGCCCGACGCAATTATTATTATGCTTTGGCCGATGCCCGCCCCGCCAGTCGAAAATATGCGCGACGCCGCGACGGGGGCAAAGGTGGCTGGATTTTGCGGGCCGAGGAATTTATCTCGCCACGGTTTCATCTAACCGTTGCCGAACACAATAAAAGGGTTGCGAAATGGGGTTGATCGAAAAAATATTCACACTGGTTTTTGGTGGCAATCGTAATATTGTGGCCGAAACTGCCGAGGTCTTTCGTGAGAATGCCGAGGCCGGGGCTGCGCGAAACGTGGCCTTGCAAAATCATGCCTTGCGCCAGCACGGGTATGAGTTTCGGGGCTATGGTCGCGGTGGGTTTGACCGGTTTATGGATGGCATTAACCGTTTGCCACGCCCGATGCTGGCGCTTGGCACGCTCGGTTTGTTTGTCTCGGCGATGGTCGACCCGGTCTGGTTTGCCTCGCGCATGCAGGGCCTTGCGCTGGTGCCAGAGCCTTTGTGGTGGTTGCTCGGCGCGATTGTGTCGTTTTATTTTGGTGCGCGGCATCAGTTCAAGGGGCAGGAATTTCAACGCTCGATCGCCCAAACCATGGCCCGTACGCCGCAGGTGGTGGAAAATATCCGAAAATTGCAGGGTTTAAATGCGACCAGCCCGCTCGTGGCGGCCACCTTTGGCAATCTGACACTAAGCAATCTGGCGACTGAAACGCAAAATAATGCAGCACTTGCAGAATGGCGCAAGAGCGGGGCAGTGTGACCCGTGCTTTGTTGACTGTTTTACTCGGAATGTGTAATGGATATTGAATAATTATTCCGTGGGGCGGTAAATGAAAATGATTATTCACAGGTCGTTGCAGATCCTTAATGTAAATGCTTTTTTCCTGTTTCTTGCCTTTTGGGGGGCGGGTATTGCCGCTGCCGAGCAAGCTGAAAAACCAAAGCTTTCGATTGAGCTAAATACCCTGAGCCAGCAAGATAATGCCTGCCGTTTGATTTTTCTGGTGAATAATTTCATGGGAAAAGATCTGGATAAAGCTGTGTTTGAAACAGTGCTGTTTAAAACCGATGGCAGTGTTGATCGCCTGACGCTGTTTGATTTTCAAAAACTGCCGGTTGGCCGCCCGAGGGTGCGCCAGTTTGATATTCCGGGCACCAATTGTAAGGCGCTGGGTAAGGTGTTGATAAACGATGTGCACGCGTGTTCCGGCGATGGCATCACGGGTCAGGATTGCATTGATGCGCTTGTGCTTTCGACCAAAACTGCGGTCGAGGTATTGGGATGAATTTATTTGAACGCGGCCGCGATGCGGTTGCATCCTTCATTGATACCGGCGGCCCTGTGGTTGCTATTTTGCTGGCCATGTCGGTGCTTTCGGTTGCGGTTATCCTGTTTAAGATGTGGCAGTTTTATGCCGCTGGCGTGGGCCGGCACAGCAGGTTGAATGCAGCGCTTGATTTGTGGGATCGGGGCAGCGGAACGGCGGCACAAGACACGCTCTCCACCAGCCCCAATCATCTGGCCCCGCTGCTATCAGGTGCAATGACGGCTGTGGTCGGGCGCAAAGACACCACAGGTTTGCCAAACCGGATCGAGGCCAGCGCACAGGCCCAGTTGACCAAACTTGAAAACGGATTTCGCCTGCTGGACAGCATTGCACAGCTGGCCCCGTTATTGGGGTTGTTCGGCACGGTTTTGGGCATGATCGAGGCCTTCAGGCAATTGCAGGGCGCAGGATCATCGGTTGATCCTTCCTTGCTGGCCGGCGGTATCTGGGTGGCGCTGATGACCACGGCTGTCGGGTTGGCCGTTGCCATGCCCACATCACTGTTGCTGACTTGGCTCGAAAGCCGCGTGGCCGCTGAACGCATCATGGCCGACACGTCCCTGCAACGTATTTTTTGCCCCGGTGTTTTACTGACAGACGCCAAAGATGTGGCCACGGACGTACAAAAGGCAGCGCTCCATGCTGGCTAACACACAGCACCGGAGGTTTCGCAGACGTGCTTTGTCGATGACATCTTTGATCGACGTGATTTTTTTATTGTTGCTGTTTTTCATGCTGACCTCGACATTTTCCAAATACGCCGAGGTTGAGCTGCTAAGCGCGGGTTCGGGCAACATTGGCCCGACAAATCAGCCGCCGATATTTATGCGCCTGACGCAGGACAACGTTAGCATTAACGGCACTCAGCATGGTTTTGACAACTTGTTGGAAACCTTGAAAATAGGCACTGATGATGTTGAAAAACAAACCGTGCTTGTCAGTGTCGGGCGCACGGTTACGTCCCAGCGACTGGTTGACTTGCTGGCACTTTTAGGGCGTGCGGACGGTATTATTGTTCAGGTTCTGGGGGGACGCTAAATGCTTGCGAAACCGGCAAAAAAAT
>DOHJ01000012.1 GCA_003535335.1 Paracoccaceae bacterium
ATGCGCTTGATATCTTGCGCGAAGAAGCCGCTATTGAGGCCGCTGCACGACTAAAAGATGCGCAAGGGACAGTGGAAACCCAGACCGATCTTGGTTTGGAGCAAACACCTGCTGTGCAAAACAAGCAAGATACCGGCACCAATGAGCGCACCGCCCGCATGCGCGGCATTCATGCGCCGGTTGATAAAAATGCAAGCCCCGGCGATATGCTGCCGGATATTGAAGAAATCAATTCATCTTTGCGGGCCTCCTCCGTGGATGAGGAAAACACCGAAGACGAAGAAACCGCAGACGAAAAGCCCAGACGTAGCGGGTTTCGTATGGGATTTTCGCTGGTAATATTGCTGGCTGTCATTGCCCTGCTTGCCTATATTTACGCGCCGCTCATCGCCGAAAAAATGCCGGCAAGCCAGCCTTATCTGGAGAGCTATGTCGACATGGTGAACGGGCTTCGTTCGTGGCTGGATCAGTTGATGAAATCAGCAACCGCCAAAATTTCAGGTGACGGTAGTTAGCACGGCCTTGGCGGTCAGCCGCTAAAATCTGTCCAGCAAACGCTTTAGGTAATCCAGTTCAACGTCCGGCCGGTTTTGATCCCCCGAGCGGCGGCGCAGCTCGTCCAGCAATTCACGGGCACGACGGTAAACATCCTGACCTTGCAGCAAGCTTTCATCACTGCCGGCCTGACCACGCCCGCCGTTGCTACGCCCCAAAGGATCGCGTGCATTTGCACTATCACGGCCCATGGACTGGCCCTGCTCGCCCGGGCTTTGTTGTTGTTCATTCCTGGCAATCGCGTCATTTAAATTTCGCAGACCTTCGCGCATTGCCTCCAGCGCTTCGGCCTGATTGTCCAGCGCCTCGGCCAGCCTGTCATCACGCAAGGCCTGTTCGGCCTTGTCCATTGCGCGTCCGGCCTTGTCCAGATTTTGCCGGGCGGCGTCGCCTTCAGCAGTGCCGGCACCGGGCAGCGCGCCTTGCTGGCGCTGCAACTCATCACGCAGGGCCTGTTGACGATCCGCAAGACTCTGTTTGCCCTGCTTGCCGCCTTGCTGACCGGATTCGCCATCGCCTTGGCCACGCCCGTCGTTATTACTGCGGTTTTGATCACCTTCACCGGCTTGGGCATCGGGGTTGAACTGCTCTTGCAAATCTCGAAACGCTTCATCCGACAGGCCTTGCTGATCACGCAAACTATCCTTTAGATTCTGCATGGATTGCTGACCCTCGCCCTGCTCGCCGCCTTGGCCGCCTTCGGTGATGCGCAGGTTTTCCATCATTTCATTCATCCGCTGCATCAGCTCTTGGGCCTCTTCCATCCGGCCCTCTTCCATCAGCTCCTGAATGCGGTCCATCAGGGCTTGCAGCTCTTGCTGGCTAAACTTAAATGTGTCGCCTTTTTGGGCTTGTTGCTGATTTTCGCTGCCATCTTTGCCCTGCTGTTCGGCCAGCTGGTTCATGTAATCTTTGGTGGCATCGCGCAATTCGTCCATCAATTCGGCAATCTCGTCTTTGCTGGCACCGTTTTTCATCGCTTCCGATAGCCGCTCTTGGGCACGCTTCAGACGCTGTTTGGCGTCGGCCAATGAGCCATCTTCAAACAGCAAGGCAATTTCCCAAAGTGCATCTGCAATTTCATTTTGCAACTCGGTCGTCATGTTAAAGGCAACACCTGATTCAAGCCGCCGGATCGCCACGCGCAGCATCAAATAAGCGCTGTCATTGCGCACAAAGCCGTCAGGCCGATGCGTCACGGCCCGCAAAACCTGCGTCACCCGCGCCGCATTTTGCCGCGACCAAAGCAAATCGCGCCGCTGTTCAATCACGGCCGCCGCCAGCGGTGCAAAAAACCGCCGGCCGGGCATTAACATCGGTTTGGCGGCCGAATTGCCGATTTGGCCCTGCGCATCCTGAACCGTCAGCGTCAAAGTAACCGGCAATCCCGACCACGGGTGTTTGGACAAATCATCAACCAGATCTTCACTAAATTTGCGGCGATCACCGGCAAACGGCAAGGGCAAATCCAAAATCACGTTCTCGCGCGGTTCGGGCGGCGCAGCCTGACCATAGCGACGATCAAGATTGGCCAGATCCAGCCTGAATTCGGCCTGTCCGGAAACAACCGCGTAATCATCTTGGGCCGCAAAAGGTTGGCGCATCACGCCGCTGGCCTCGCGCAGTAGATCACCGTCAAAACGCACCTCTGGCGACAGATCCGGCAATAAGGCAATGTTCCAGCCCACGCCACCCTGACCGTCAATTTGCAATATTCCAGCTTGGTTTACCGTCATTTCATGGCGGACAGCATCAGGGCCGGTTTCATCGCCAGCCTCGCCCGAAACCGTTTCATGCAGCGTTAACGCGCCAGCTTCGCCATAAAGCCGCACCGTGATCCGCGCACCTTTTGGCACCAGCAAATCACCTGCGGGCAAATCATTTAAATAAAGGCTGGGTTTGCCGGTGTAGGCCGGTGGCGCGATCCAGCCTTCCCAACTGGGGGCCGCCGCCTGCGCCGCACCGCCCTGCCCGCTGGCAATTTCGACGACCGACGCAACACGGGCAACCGAGCCGAATATCAAAGCCACCAAAAGCAGCAACAAAGCCATGTAGCGAAATGCGTATGGATCATATCTGGAAATCTGCAAATCGGCAGGTGCGGCTTTTGCCCGCTTTAGCCGCGCAGTAATGCGGGCCAGATGCGCCTGCCACACCGCCTTTGAGGCAAGGTCTTGTGCGCCAACCGCCTGCGTGTCTGTCAGCGCTGTAATCGGATGGCCCGCCAGTGAGGCGTCCAGCCGGGCGCGTGCCTCGGATTTTGAGGGCCAGCGAAACCGGCGCAGCCCGTAAATCAGCCCGTAAATGGCCGCCAGTCCGAACGCCAGCAGCATTATTTGGGCCGCTTTGGGCGCAATGAAATCCTGCAAGCCCAACATCAACAGGGCCAGCCCGAAAACCAGCACCGTCCAAAGCAGCCAGAAACTGCGCAAAGCCCGCTCGGCCAGCATCCCCAAACGCGTCACTCGCAAGGGGCGCGCCAGCCCTTTCAGGGCATCGTGTTTTTGGCGATTACTGTCGGTCATAACCTCGCTTTCAGGCAATATCTTGGTTCGGCTCAATGCACGGTTTGGAATTACACTGGTTAATTTCAATCGTGATATGTGACAGTCTGGTATGACCATCAAGTAATTTACGGTAATGCTCGGTTGATTTCGGGAAATGCGTTACCAGAGAGATTATAGTGGCATAATGGCTTGCGCTAATTCTCCAGATATGAAGGTCGGAAATCCGGTTATCTGAATCGGACTCGATCGTGTTTTTAATGTCTTGCCGGTATTCTTCATCAATACTGCCATCCAGCAAAACCGGGCCTGTTTGCTTTAGCAGCCCGTAAGACCAGCGGGTAATAATAATCGCGCCAACGATACCCATGATCGCATCCAACCGAACCAGCCCGAAATATTTTCCAGCCAAAAGCGCAATGATGGCAAGCACCGAGGTCAGGGCATCGGCCAGCACATGCATATAGGCGGCTTTTAAATTATGGTCATGGGAATGATGATGATCATCGCCGTGATGATGATGGTGATGGCCATGCGCATCTTTTAGCAGAAAAACACTGATGACATTTACAAACAGGCCGATAAAAGCAACACCGATTGCTGCATTGAACTGGATGGTTTGCGGCTCTATGACACGAAACAAGGATTCAACAAGCATCATCATAGCCACTACAGCCAGGGCTATGGCGCTGGCAAAACCACCCAGCACGCCAACCTTGCCAGTTCCAAAAGCATAGGCCGGATTTTGCGCATGTTTGCGCGCATAACGATAGGCAAAAATTGTTATTAAAAAGGCTGCAACATGTGTGCTCATGTGCCAGCCATCAGCCAGCAGCGCCATCGAACCAAA
>DOHJ01000130.1 GCA_003535335.1 Paracoccaceae bacterium
TAAAAGCCTTACAGAATTCCATGATGTTAATACCGCGCTGACCAAGCGCCGGACCCACGGGCGGGGACGGGTTTGCTTGACCTGCAGGCACTTGCAGCTTCATCGTGCCAGCCAGTTTTTTAGCCATTAGGCTTCTCCTACTTTTTTCAACATTCCCGCCGACGCGTCAGCGGGGGTTAGGGTTGCGTGGTCCGGCCCCGCAGGCGCGCCTGCCGATACCTCCCACATCCGCCGCGCTTTTTTCAAAACACGGCATTTTACGCTAGGCGTCTTTGGTGACCTGCGTAAATTCCAGCTCGACCGGGGTAGCCCGGCCAAAAATCGATACAGTAACCTTTAGGCGCTGATTTGCATCATCCACCTCTTCGACCATACCATCAAAGCCCTCGAACGGACCGTCAGAAACGGCAACTTTTTCGCCAATTTCGAAAAAGATCAGCGTACGGGGCGATTCGGCATTTTCCTCAACACGGTTCAACAACGCGTTGACCTCGGCATCGCGCATCGGCATCGGGCGGCCTTGCGGGCCCAAAAATCCGGTGACGCGGTTGATCGAGTTAATCAGGTGATAAGCCTTGTCCGACATTTCCATCCGCACCAGAATGTAACCGGGCATAAAGCGGCGCTCGGCGGTCACTTTTTTACCGCGACGCACCTCGATTACCTCTTCGGTGGGCACCAGAACTTCTTCGATTTCATCCTGAAGGCCAGCCTCGTCAGCAGCAACTTTTACCTGCTCGGCAATCTTTTTTTCATAATTTGAAAGCACGCTTACAGAATACCACCGCTTTGCCATCTTGCTACTGCCCTTGTTGCCTATCGCGCTATTGCACGAAAAATTCAATTATTTCAAGCGGTTGCCCACTATACCCTAAACAAAAAACAGCGCGTAACCCGAATCGTTACACGCATGCCTAATATTATGACGCCCGAAGTACATCTGAATGCCGCTAGTTTCAAGTGCCATGGTTGGAATTTCTGGCAGATTTCACTCTAGCTAAACATTGCCAAAACAGCCTGCAAACCCGAGCGTATCCCCAGATCAACGATCGAAAAGAAAGCTGCCGTCAGAGCGGCCAGAATTGTTACCATCACAGTGGTCAACATTACTTCGCGCCGGCTGGGCCAAACGACCTTGGAAACCTCGGAGCGGACCTGCTGGATAAACTGGATAGGATTTGTACGTGCCATGCTAGCGCCTGTGTTTGGTAAGATCGTTTGCAGATACGCGCTGGCGAAAACAATTTCAACCCCGCTTGCGGCTAACCCGAAAATTTATGCTCTATTTTTGCTTGCCCGTAGCATTACACCCCGGATCACGGTCTCATAACATCGCCGGAACCACCTGATCCGGCGGACGGTGACCATCGGCAAAGGTTTTGATGTTGATGATTACCTTTTCACCCATTTCAATGCGCCCCTCAACAGTCGCCGACCCCATATGCGGCAACAAAACCACGTTTTTCTGCGCCCGCAGCCGAGGATTGATTTCAGTGCCATGCTCAAACACATCCAGCCCGGCACCGGCAATATCACCACTGCGCAGCATTCGGGTTAGCGCGTTTTCATCGATCACCTCACCGCGCGAGGTATTCACAATCACGGCATTCTTTTTCATCAGCTTTAGACGCCGCGCATTCATCAGGTGAAAAGTAGACGGCGTGTGCGGGCAGTTGATTGAAATAACATCCATCCGCGCCACCATCTGATCCAGACTTTCCCAATAGGTTGCCTCCAGATCCTGTTCGATATCGCCGTGCAGACGTTTGCGGTTGTGATAATGCACCTGCATGCCAAAGGCGGCGGCGCGGCGCGCAACAGCCTGACCAATGCGCCCCATACCTAAAATCCCTAAACGCCGACCAGCCAAACGCCCCCCCAGAAACGCAGTCGGCGACCAGCCCTGCCAATCGCCAGATTGCATGCAGGCCAACCCTTCCGGGATGCGCCGCGTTACCGCCAAAACCAGCGCCAGCGTCATATCGGCCGTATCCTCTGTCAGCACCCCGGGTGTGTTGGAAACCAGAATGCCACGCTGACGCGCCGTTTGCACATCAATATGATCCACCCCTGCCCCGTAATTGGCAATCAGGCGCAATTGATCTCCAGCCTGACTTAGCATGCCCGCATCAACCGTATCGGTCAGGGTCGGAACCAGAACATCGGCCTGTTTCATGGCCGAAATCAATTCATCACGGCTCATCGGCGCGTCATCCTCGCGCAACTGAACATTGAACAATTCTTTCAAACGGGTCTCCACATTTTCGGGCAACCGTCGCGTCACAACAACACTTAAACGTTCAGCAGGCATAATCAGCTTCCTTTGTCTTTTAATAGTATTGGTTATGTGCAAAATGGCGCAACACGAGGCAAGGCACAAGAACCATGCCCGAAAGAATAGGCAAAAAGGCGGTTTTCAATGTTGAAAAAAACATTCAAGGCATACATTCTGACATTTTTACTATGCGCAGGTTTACTGTGCACCGGTCCGACCACAGCGCAGGATCGCGGCGCAGTGACCAACCTGCCTTTGCCCCGCTTTGTTTCACTAAAAACCTCCGAGGGAAATGTGCGGCGCGGGCCCAGCCTGACTCACCGTATCGATTGGGTTCTTAAACACCGCAATATGCCGCTGAAAATTACCGCTGAATATGGTCACTGGCGTCGGGTGCAAGACCGTGATGGCCAAGGCGGCTGGATGCATTATTCATTGCTATCGGGGATGCGCACGGTGATTGTTGAACGCGACATGTTAACCCTGTTTGCCAAAGCTGACACCGGATCACAGGAAAATGCCCATCTGGAAATGGGCGTGATTGCCAAGCTTGGCCCCTGCGGTCCAGAGTGGTGCAGATTAACCGCCGGTGGTCGGCGCGGCTGGGCGAAAAAGGAAGCACTTTGGGGCGTTTCACTGGATGAGATCAGGGAATAAACCTGATAGAATTTAGCAGATATAGCCCGACGGTTTTATTTTGATTCTTTTGTCAGGCTATAAGTCTTTGATTTTACGCGCATACTTTGTAAGCTTGATATCAAAATTCACTCCCGTACGCTATATCCCAAATTTAAATCATCGCAACACAGCTGACAAACGAGACTATTAAACCTTTCGGATAAGGATTACTTAACTGAAATGAAAACACGTCTGCCCCCGTTAACCGCCCTGCGCGCCTTTGAATTCACCTCGCCGTTTTATTGCACAAGAAGACACCATTTATGACTCGCAACCGCGCCACCTTGACCGGATTCAGTGCCGTTTTGCTTTGGTCGCTGCTTGCCTTATTCACCGTAGGAACTGCACCGGTACCACCTTTCCAACTTACCGCGATCTGCTTTTCCATCGGTGGCTTGATTGGCCTGATCTGGGCCGCAAAAACCGGTAATTTCAGGCGGTTAACCAAAATAAACTGGCGGATTTATGCATTTGGCACCGCTGGCCTGTTTGGCTATCATTTCCTGTATTTTTCCGCCCTGCGCCGCGCACCCGCCGCCGAAGCAGGATTAATTGCCTATCTTTGGCCTTTGCTGATTGTGCTGTTTTCAGGGCTGTTGCCGGGTGAACAGCTGCGCAAGGGCCATATTTTGGGCGCATTGATCAGTTTCGCCGGAGCGGCAATGCTGGTGCTCAATGGCAGCACAGGATTTCAAACCGACGCCATGGCTGGCTACGGGCTTGCTTTGTTATGCGCGCTGACTTGGGCCGGATATTCGGTTCTTTCACGTCGGTTGGGCGATATTCCAACAGACACAGTTGCAATTTTCTGCCTTGCCACAGCTGTGCTTTCGACATTTGCCCATTTGACACTGGAAACCACCGTTTGGCCCCAAACCACGCTGGGATGGTTGTCATCTATTGCGCTTGGCCTTGGTCCGGTTGGGTTGGCGTTTTATGTCTGGGATATCGGGGTCAAACACGGCAACATCCAACTGTTGGGCGTCGCATCCTACGCAGCCCCGCTTTTGTCGACCTTTGTGCTGATTGGGGCAGGCGTCGCAAAACCAACGTGGGCGCTGCTACTGGCCGCCATTTTCATCACATTCGGTGCAGCACTGGCGGCGCGCGCCAGTACCGCTAAATCAATATAGTGCCATCAAGAAGAAAGACGCGAGATCTCTTCCTTTAATTGAAGTTTCTGTTTTTTAAGATCAGCAATTTGCAGATCGTCGGAGCCTGGACTGCGTTGAACTTGCTCAACCCTGTCTGAGAGATTTTGATGTTTTTTGCGGAGTTCTGTTAGGTGTGAACTCATGGTCATTGGTTGTTCTCCCTTAGTTTGTTTACCGTATTTTTAGTCGAGCACAGATTTAGTGACTTGTCACGAAAAATTCACAAATCCGGACCAACATCTACAGAAAACACTGGAAAACTTTATTTTTTCTTAACGGGATCCAAATTCAATGCAGCGCCTTTTCGTAAAATCGCACCGATTTGCTGTGTATAGCTTTCGCGATCGCCATCATGTGCGTCGCCTTGATGCATAATTACAGGCGCAAGCAAACGAAATGATCCGCGCGCACCCTTGCGGGCCTGTAAAATCACCAAATGCGCCGGACGGCCAATTCGCGGGGCAAACGGGAGCAGTTTTACATCGCCCAAACGTCCGTCAATCGCCGCAAGCAGCGCAGGCAGGCGTTCGGCATCCTGAATGATTGTCAGATACCCCTTGGGTTTCAAGCGCCGTGTCGCGATCTCGATCCAGTCGGCCAGCGGCGTTTGCTCGCGCAAGGCCAAATCGCGGCCGGTGTTTGCCGATCCTGTGCCGCGATCACGCAAATAATAGGGCGGGTTGGCAATCACGTGACCATAGCTGCTCTGCAAAACCTGATCTGGCAGATTTCGCAAATCCGCCCGATAAATATCCAGCCCGATTCCGTTGCTGGCCGCATTTTGACGCGCCAGATCGGCATAATCTTCTTGCAGCTCAACCCCGGTCAAGGCCAGCCCCGGCACCCGCGCGGCCAAACACAGGCTGGCCACCCCTGCCCCGCACCCCAGCTCAAGCACGCTATCACCACCAAAGGCGCGCACAGATGCGGCCAGCAACACAGGGTCAACACCGGCGCGATAACCGCTTTTTGGCTGCAAAATCCGCAACTTACCGCCTAAAAATAAATCGCAACTCAGATTATCGGGCCTAAATTCCATTTAATATTTCATCCCGTATTCGATCTGATTGTCGCGCATAACCCGCTGGGCGCAAAGCAAATCGCGATCACACACCATCAGCCGCCTTGGAAACAACCCCGTTCCAGCTTCCATAATGCTCATGTTTACGTCCATTTCAAAGCAGTTTATACACTGCCCATCAAGGAGCGCTTTTGCGAATATAACGACAGTGATATCAGTGGTGCGAAGCAGTTCTTTCATAGGAAAACACATAAGGGCAAACTGAGCTGTTTGTCGAGACAACTAACAAGAGAGTGATGGGATTGAGCAAATCCGTAGATAAACCGCACGACCGCCTAAGCGTCTTTTTGGCCGCTGAAATGGAACAAGTGAACGTCTTGATCCGTGAGCGAATGGCCTCGAAGCACGCGCCGCGCATTCCGGAAATCACCGCGCATCTAATTGATGCAGGCGGCAAACGATTGCGCCCGATGCTGACATTGGCGGCGGCGCGGCTGTGTGGTTATCAGGGACAGTTTCACATAAATCTGGCGGCCACGGTTGAATTTATTCACACCGCCACCCTGTTGCATGACGATGTGGTCGATGAAAGCGGCAAGCGGCGCGGGCGGCCTACGGCAAATTTGCTCTGGGATAACAAATCCAGCGTTCTGGTTGGTGATTATCTGTTTTCGCGTAGTTTTCAAATGATGGTTGAAACCGGATCAATGACCGTTCTGGATATTATGTCCAGCGCAATGACAACGATTGCCGAAGGCGAAGTTTTACAACTGATTGCCGCACAGGATTTATCCACCACCGAAGAAATTTATTTGCAAGTTGTGCGGGGCAAAACCGCCGCGCTGTTTGCGGCGGCCTGCCAGGTTGGCGGGGTGATTGCTAGAGCG
>DOHJ01000086.1:0-2409 GCA_003535335.1 Paracoccaceae bacterium
CATGTTACGGGCGATAATCTGCGGGTCTTTTATGGCTTTGGCGACATTCTGGATCGGACCACAAGGCACGCCTGCCTCCTCAAGCAAGGCTATCCAGTGTTTCTTTTTCTGCTCCAGCGTGACCATTTCGATCATGCGTTTCAATATTTTAACGTGCTTGCAGCGTGCCGCGTTGGTGATGAAACGGGGGTCGGTTTTCATTTGGTCCAGACCCAAGGCGTCGCACATCCGGCCAAACAGCACGTCATTGCCCGCAGCAATCACAAACAGCCCGTTTTTGGCATGAAACGTTTCAAACGGGGTAATCGAGGGATGGCGCGCGCCAGAACGTTTCGGGGAATCGCCGCTTTCGTTGGTGATGGCGATGGCGTGTTCCAAAATGGCCAGTTGCCCATCCAACATTGCCACATCCACCTTGCGCCCCAGACCTGATTGAATCCGCTCGTAAAGTGCTGCTGTAATTCCTTGGGATAAAAACATTCCGCCGACAATATCGCCCACAGAGGCACCAACGCGCACCGGTTCGCGGTTTGCTTCGCCGGTGATCGACATCAGGCCACTGCGGGCCTGCACCACCATGTCATAGGCCGGTTTCATGGCCTCGGGGCCGGTATGGCCAAAACCGGAAACCGCGCCATAAATCAGCCGCGGGTATTTGGCGTGCAATTCATCCCAGCCATAGCCCAGCCGCTCCATCACGCCGGGGCGAAAATTTTCGACGATCACATCGGCCTTTGGCAACATTTTTTTCAAACAGGTCGCGGTCAGCATCATCTTTCAGATTCAGCGCAATGGATTGCTTGCCGCGGTTTATGGCGGCGAAATAAGCGCTTTGGCCTGCTCTAAAAGGTGGAAAGTGGCGGGTGTCATCGCCAATTTCCGGCATTTCAACCTTGATCACACGCGCGCCAAGATCGGCCAGCATCATGGTGCAATACGGCCCGGCCAAGACGTGCGACAGGTCAATGACGGTTATGCCGGACAAAGGACAAGACATGCGGCGCTCCTTAATATTGGCTAAAAGGCAAGGTTTAACGCCCGATACGTTTGAATGTGCCGCGCACATCCTTGCCATGTCCCAGCCAACCCGCAATCACATTTTTCACGTGGTTTGTGATGCGCAGTTTTTGGGTTTGGCCGTGCTTTTCGGCCACATCCGCCTCAACACCGGTAAAGGCGGCCAGATCAGCGCGGATTGTATCAACCGGCGAAAGGGCTTTGCCGGTTTTCGCGTCAACCACCTGTGCGGTGAAGGCAATGTCATGCACGCCGGAATTGCTTAGCAATGCGCGGGCTTTTTCAGACAGGGCGTGGAAACGGATCATGGTGATCAACAGTTTGACTTTGCGTTTGCCCCGAAGTGTTTTTGCGCCACGGCGCGCCGCGTTGGTGATGATCGCGTCAACCTGATCGTGGCGGTTGCCAAACATGTCTTCGCGCCAGACAATATCGGCATTCGGAGCATAGGAATTTTTCTCGGAAACGCTCAGCGTTTCGGGCACGCGCACATCAACTTTGACCACGCGCCAGTTTTTTGAAACTGCGGGATTTATCACATCATTATAACTGGTTTGCCATTGCCCGCTACTGGTACAGGCCCCAAGCACAAGCGTTACGGCAAGCGCGAATGGCGCAAGATATTTTGTATTTATCATTTCAAGCCTCGTTTTCTGCTCTATCGGCAGCGGTTTTCGCCGCCTTGTTGTTTTGTCTGCACCTTTATCAGAAAGCCGCATAAAACACAGCAATTATTCTGCAAACAAACAACAAAGCTTTTGATTCGCGGCTTTAATGTCAGTCCGGGTTAACCCCGACGGCGGCGGCGGCCACCGCGTCCGCCACCGGCTTGGGCGGCTGCTTTTGAGGCTTCGGCGAAAGGGCTGCCTGCCTCAACCGCATCCAGAACCCGGCCAAATTTGATCCATTCGGTCCCGTGCGGGTCGTGATCCATCAACATATTGGCGGCGCGGATGGCCTGCATTTCAACCGGACGCAGCGGGTTCATGATGGCGCTTGTCATGCCGGCCGCAATCGCCATTGGCAAAAAGGCTGAATTAATCCCGTGGCGGTGCGGCAAGCCAAAGCTGACATTGGAGGCCCCGCAGGTGGTGTTTACGCCCAACTCGTCGCGCAAACGACGTACCAGCGCAAAAACCTGAATGCCGGCAGTGCCCATCGCGCCGATTGGCATCACCAGCGGATCAACCACGATGTCATGGGCCGGAATGCCAAAATCTGCGGCGCGTTGCACGATTTTTTTAGCCACCTCAAAGCGCACATCTGGGTCTTCGGAAATGCCGGTGTCATCATTTGAAATCGCCACCACAGGCACGTTGTATTTTTTAATCAACGGCAGGATTGCTTCCAGCTTTTCTTCTTCTCCGGTGACCGAATTTATCAGCGGGCGGC
>DOHJ01000086.1:2843-3881 GCA_003535335.1 Paracoccaceae bacterium
ATCAAGGGCGGTTCGGTTTCATTCGGGTTGGGGTTGGAATTGTAAACAACGCCCGCATTGATATCCAGAATATTGGCCCCACAGGCCACCTGTTGCAGTGCGTCTTTTTCCACGGTCGAAAAATCACCGGCTTCCAGTTCGGCGGCCAGTTTTTTGCGCCCGGTCGGGTTAATACGCTCGCCAATTACGCAAAACGGCTCATCAAAACCGATGATGGCGGTTTTTGTTTTGCTTTCAACTACGGTACGGGTCATGTTTTTGGTCCTTGCTAGTTTGATTTATTTGCCGGAATGGCGGATTTTCCGGCATGGGCCATGGCCCAGTTTGCATTTGTCTTGATACCACCCAAAGGAAAGAAATGCACCTGTTCAATGTTGCTGTCGGGATTGGCGGATTTATGGGCGGCAAATTCATTCAGCAGTTGGGTTGGCTCAAACGGCAGCAACAGTTTGGTCACATCGCGGGCGCGCCTTTGCAGCACCTTTAAGGACGCGCCAACCCCGCAGGCGATCGAGAATTTGACCAAAGTTTGCAATTTGGCCGGACCGGCAATGCCGATGTGGATTGGCAGATCAACACCCGCATCTTTTAGGGTCGCTGCCCATTCAAATACCGGTTTGGCCGAAAACATGAACTGGGTGGCGATTGCCATTTTTGCATCGGTATTATTGGAAAAACCCTGTTTCCAGCGCAAGGCTGCCATCAGGTTTTTGTCCGATCCGTCGGCATCAATATCCTTGTTGCCCTCGGGGTGGCCGGCCACGTGCAGGCGCTTGAAACCGGCCGCATCAAACAGGCCGGTTTGCAGCAGCTGCACCGAGCTTTCAAAGTCACCCTGCGCCCTTGAAACACCTCCGGCCAACAGTAGCGCCTGATCCACATCCGCCTCAGCCTGATAACGGGCAATCCAGTCGGCCAGCATTGCCTTGTCTTTGATCAGGCGGGCCGGAAAATGTGGCATTACGTTATAGCCTTGCGCATTCAGGCGGGCGGCGGTTGCAACCATATCCTTAATCGCAACACCGTCGATATGCGCGA
>DOHJ01000086.1:4282-5811 GCA_003535335.1 Paracoccaceae bacterium
CCGTGCGCGGCATGACCTCGATTGAATAGCCTTTCAAAAGGCTTTGCAAACCGGGGTTGACGGGCAGGGGGGCTGCCTTGGGTTTCCGGTTGAATTTTAACAGCGCCATGATGCTCTCCAATGCTGAAAGACCGGCCTTTAAGCCCATCCGTCGTTTTCAATCAGCTGTTTGATCCGTTCACGGTCATATTCGGCATCCAGTTGGGCGGCAGAGGATTTTGCAATCTCCATCGCGTCGCCCTCTATTTTAACGGGATCACCGCGCCGCCATTCGGCCAGATACGCATCTGTACCCGCAGCACCGGTTTTCATCGCAGCCCGGTCGATGGCTTGCTCGAAACGCTCGGGTAATTGCACCTTGGACGCACGACGCCCCTTGCCCACAATAACCTGAGCCGGGATGTCACGCCAATAAACTATGGTCAAATCAGGCATTCAGCTGATTCCTTTCTGTTTCAGTAGTATTATAAAACCAACCATTTCAGGCGCATGTTTTCGACCTTCAGACGCGATCTTGCGACGTTTTGGTTCTGGGGCTGTTTATTCAAAACCTGCCGGTGATACCAGCGCGCCACACCATCATAATTCTCATGAAAATTATGAAAGCGTGATAATTTGGCTTTGCCACCTTGCGTCACGACCTTTGTGGGGCTACCTTGGATCCAACTTGAAATGGAGGGCGTAATCATGACGCCCAAGCGTCTGACAGGTGCGGGCGCGATCCCCGATGCGGTTGAACCGCCTGCGCCGGACAAACCGGATTTTGCCCCGCTTTATGCGGCGCTGGATCTGGGTACAAACAGTTGCCGTATGCTGATTGCGCGCCCCGAAGGGAGCCAGTTTACGGTGATCGACAGCTTTTCGAAATCGGTCCAGCTCGGGTCGGGGCTAGAGGCGAGCGGCCGGCTTAGCAATGCCTCGATCAATCGCACGATTCAGGCATTGCGGATTTGCCATAAAAAACTGCAAAAACATCAGGTTACGCGCATGCGTCTGGTGGCAACCGAGGCGTGCCGGCGCGCTGCCAATGCGGCCGAGTTTAACCGGCGGGTCAAACGCGAAACCGGTCTGACGCTGGAAATTATCAAGGCCGAGGAAGAAGCCCGCCTTGCGGTAATTTCCTGCGCCCCTCTGGTTTCAAAGCGCACCGAACAATTGCTGGTGGTTGATATTGGTGGTGGATCGACCGAACTGGTCTGGATTGATATTTCCCAAATACCGGCCCGTGATCGGGCGCGCTCGATCATGCGGTTGCATACCGGATTTAAACCCGATGAATTACCGGCCCCCCACGCAAAAGTGGTGGATTGGATATCGGTGCCTTTGGGGGTGGCAACATTGCGCGATATGTTTGATGATGTGGATGATGATTCAGCCCGTTTTGCCTTGATGTCTTGCCATTTCGAGGACCATTTGGAACGGTTTTCGCCGTTTCAAAGCAAACAGGCCAAAGAAGGTTTCCAAATCGTTGGCACATCGGGCACGGTGACAACCGTTGCGGCCTCTCATTTGGGTTTGAAACGCTATGA
>DOHJ01000016.1 GCA_003535335.1 Paracoccaceae bacterium
ACAATCATCTTGAAAATTACCGCAAAAATGCCGTGCATAATCATATCAGGGTTGTTCGCTCAACAGCTCACAAATTGGTTTTTGATGGTCTGCGGGCAGTTGGTGTGCAAACTAGAGATGACGTGATTTTGGCGAATGAAATTGTTTTGTCGGCCGGCGCAATAGGCTCGCCTGCATTGCTGATGAAAAGCGGGATTGGTGCGGCGAAAATGTTGGAAAGCGCCAGTATAAACGTCCAGCTTGATCAGCCCCAAACCGGAAGACACCTAAAAGATCACGCCAATCTGCGGCTGGCTTTTTCCTGTCCGGGATATGACACCCTAAATCAAAAAACCCGTGGGCTACGCGCGGTTTGGGAAGGCCTGAAATATCTTTCGGGCAACAAAAACAGCATCCTGCGCGGACCCGGCGCGTCGGCCGGTGTAAATATTGCTGCTGGTGATAATGGCATGCAAGATGCCTTTCGCATTCAACTGGTGCATTTCACCCAAGACCGTGCCTCGGTTGGCGATAAGGGGATTGTTTTCGAGCGCCAGCAAAAGGCCTCGCTTGGTCTTTATCCGCTTTGGCCAAAATCGACAGGAGAGATCAGAATTTCTGCTCAAGGCTTACAAATCAACCCCGGCTTTCTGACGGACCCATCGGATGTCAAAATATCGCTGCTTGCAATGGAACATGCCCGTAATTTGATGGCCGACATGGGTTTTAAAGCTGATCCTGTCAGCAAACCCGACAAAGAAATTTTGCGCCAAGGGGTTTATTCCGGCTATCATCTGATCGGCTCGAACCGCATGTCACAGGACGCGCAAACCGGTGTTGTTGGCCCTGATTTCAAAGTGCATGGGCTGACAAACCTTTCGGTCTGTGATGCTTCCGTTATGCCCGATCACCTGTCATCGCACAGCTATCTGCCGACAATCGCCATGGCGCGGATGTTTGGCCAAATGCGCGGCTGGGGCTGATGGGGTATCCAAGGCGAATAATTGACCGGATGGCTTTATTGGTTTGGGGTGCTATCTGGCATTTTCTAACGCCTTTGTTGTTGCTTTACGTCTGGAAACGTAGCCGTAAAGAACCGGTTTACATCACCCATCTATCCGAACGTTTTGGCGGCGGTGCGGCGGTTCCGGCAGGTGCAATCTGGATACATGCGGTTTCACTGGGCGAAGTGCGCGCAGCTCGGCCTTTGATTGATGCGCTTTTGGCCAAAGGCGAACGCATTTTGCTAACCAACATGACGGCCGCGGGGCGCAAAGAATCTATGTCGCTGTTCACACAAGCCATTAAAGACGGCCAATTGCACATCCGCTGGAATCCAATCGAGCTATTCTGGGCGACCCGACGGTTCATGAAGAAACACCGGCCAAAATTCGGCATGATTATGGAAATCGAACTTTGGCCGCAACTGATCGTGTCGGCCAATCGCGCAGCAATTCCGATGGTGATGGCGCAGGCCCAGTATCCGGACAAAAGTTTTGCTCGTGATAGGGCCGGCTTACAGTTGCGCGGCCATGTTGTGAACGGGTTTCAGTTGATATTAGCAAAATCCGAACGCCACGCTGAACGGTTTCGCCATTTTGGTGCGCAAAATGTGCATTTGATGGGGGATTTGCGGTTCGAACAACCAATTCCGCCCGCCCATTTGGCTGCGGCCGCTAGTTTTCGCAAATTTATCAGCCCCGACCGGCCGGTTTTTTGCCTTGCCAGCACGGCACCGGATGAGGATGAAATGCTGATTCCAGTGCTACAAAATTTGCGCCAAAATGCCATTGATACCGGCGAGCCAAAGCCGTTTTTTGTCTATGTCCCGCGCCATCCAAAAGATTTTTCAGGGACGGGTAAAAGGCTGGAAGCAGCCGGATTGAAAATGCTACAGCGTTCTTTGGGATTTGATCAGAACTTGGAATTTCCAAAACCCATTCCAAATGATCTGGATGGTTTGTTCGGCGATTCATTGGGTGAAATCAACTTTTACTTTGCGCTGGCGGACGCTGTTTTTATTGGCGATACATTCAACAATGAAGGCTCGCATAACATTATCGAGCCTTTAAGCCTGAACAAGCCTGTTGTTGTCGGACCCAGCATTTGGGGAATCGAATATCCGGCATTAGAAGCGCTGGATGCAGGTGTTTTAACCAAAGTTCCAACACCACAAAAATTGCAAGACCACTGGCAAAATTTTACGCCAGAAGACGACAAAAACCAAATGACAAACTTCACCGCCCAACACGGTGGTGCAACCGGTCGGGCTTTGCAAAAATTAAAAGAGTTCGGTTTGATTAGCTAGGGCGCCAGCGCAGCGCCCTAAAATAGTTTGATGCTTGTTTTAATCCACCCAACGAACACCCGTCAGATCATTGGCCTGTGTCGGCGCATTTTCCCAAAGCCCCTTGATTTTGGCATTGGCCACGCCGGTTTTGGCCAGCTGGAACAAAAAGCCATTCACGTAATCATCTGCAATCATTTGCTGCGCCTGACCGAAAATAGCCATACGCGCGTCGGCGTCTGTGGTCGTGTTCAGTTTTTCCATCAGCTCTTGAAATGCGGTGCTGTCGTATTGGAAATAATAATCGGGACGTGCATAGATATTAATGTCGGCCGGTTCTGTGTGGCTTACAATTGTCAGGTCAAAATCCTTGCCTTTGAACACCTGTTCAATCCACTGCGCCCATTCCAGATTGCTGATTTCAACTGTGATACCAACCGCCCGCAATTGCGCGGCGATGATTTCACCACCGCGACGGGCATAAGTTGGCGGGGGCAGCATTAAACGCAAGCTTAGATCCGATTGACCAGCCTCGGCCAGCAGTTTTTTCGACAGCTCCACATCAAAATTCGATTGGCCGGTCAAATCCAGATAGGCCGGATTATGTGGCGGGAAATGCGTGCCGATTGGGGTGCCATAGCCATTCATTGCCCCGTCAATAATATCCTTGCGGTTAATCGCATGGGAAATTGCCTTGCGCACCTTGGGGTTCGAAAGGGCACCGGATTTATTGTTCATCGACAGGATGGTTTCGCCTTCGGTCGATCCAACAATCACGCTAAATTGCGGGTTTGCCTTGAATTGAGACAAGGTTTCCGGTGCCGGAAAATTCGGAAATGCATCAACATCGCCCGCCATCATCGCCGCAAATGCCGCGTTAGGGTCTGATATAAACTTGAACGTCGCCGAGGCCAGCGCAGGTGCATCGCCCCAATAGGCATCATTGCGCGTCATTTGCACATTATCACCCTTGACCCATTTGCTAAAGATAAACGGGCCGGTGCCAACCGGATGGGTCGCGGCATTGGCAATGCTTTCCTCGCCAACAATTACCGCATCACCCCACGCCATGTTAAACACAAAACTGCCATTGGGGGCAGACAGGGTTACGATTGCCGTGGTTGCATCGGCTGCGACTACATTTTCAATCCCTTTGAACAGGGCTTTTTGGGCGTTGGTCGAATCCTCGGCCCGGGCGCGATTTAGCGAAAACACCACATCATCGGCATTCATATCCGTGCCATCGTGGAATTTAACACCGGAATGCAGGTGGAACGTGTAGGTCAGGCCATCGGCCGACACATCCCAGCTTTTGGCCAGCGCAGGGTTGATCGATCCATCGGGGCCAAAACGGGTTAAACCCTCATAGATATTGGCATAAACCACCTCGTCGATTGCAGCGGCGGCACCGCCAGTCGGGTCAAGGTTTGGTGGCTCTAGAACCATGCCGATAGTGATCGTGTCTTGGGCTGCCAGTGCCGTGCCCGCCGTTAGCGCCAATGCGGCGGCGGTCATTTTCAGGTGGTGAAACATTCTATTCTCCCTTTTCGGTTGGTGGTAGCTTAATCCGTCAACAACAGTTCTGCCAAGGCCAAAGTCATAACACCAGCACTATCGATCATATCCTGCACACCGATCCATTCATCCGGTTGATGCGCAAGGTCTAAAATTCCGGGGCCATAGGCAATACAGTTTTTCAATTTGCCGATCCGGTCGATGTGTTTTTGGTCATAGGTGCCGGGGGAGACCACAAATTGCGGGTCCTTGCCCATCACCTGCTTGATGGCGCGCGCAACTGTTTGCACAACCGGCGCGTCCTGATCTGTCATGGATGGCTGCACCTCGAACATATCACGGATTTCATATTCAAAGTTGGGCCGCTCGGATTTGATCTTTTCCAGCATTTGGCTGACTTCGGATTTGACCTGCTCAACATCTTCTTCGATTAAGAACCGCCGGTAGCTGACAATACGACAACGATCCGGCACGAGAGCA
>DOHJ01000019.1:0-1547 GCA_003535335.1 Paracoccaceae bacterium
CAAAAGGCGCATCGTCAACTGGCCTCGCTGAACAAAACGCCGGTTGATAATGACCGCTGCGAACCCGGCATGATTTACAACCGGCAAATCGGCAATTGCTACGCTGCCTCGCTATATTTAAGCTTGATTTCCATGCTGGAAAATACCGAACAGGATCTATCCGGTCGGGCCGTGGGCCTATTCAGCTATGGATCAGGTTCTGTGGCTGAATTTCTGTCAGGTGTGGTGCAACCGGGTTATCAGGCGCATCTTTACAAAAATTACCATCAGGATTTGCTGACGGATCGCACCGCTCTTGATTATGATGATTACCTGACCTTGTGGCACGCTCCTGATCCGCAGGACGGACAGCTGGTCGAAATCCCTGCGGCAGCACGTGGCCGTTACCGACTGGCTAAAATCGATGAACACAAACGCCACTACATCGACACCAAAGCCTGAGCGCGCCCGCGCGCCGGGAAAAATCATCCTGTCGGGTGAACATGCGGTGGTTTATGGCGCGCCTGCATTGGCTGTGGCAATCGACCATTACACCGAGGTCTGGTTTACGCCGATGCACCGTAGCGACGGTTTGTTAACAGCGTTTGAAAATATGTCGCAAGGGCAGATTTATCCGTTAAAAATGTTAAAAGGCTTTAAAAAAAATCTGGACAAGCGTTTTAACCAGTTTACGCGCGGCGAATTGCCGGTGCAGGAAATCTTGCAGCGCCCTGACGATCTGGCAATATACACAATGGCCTCGCTGCTGCATAATCTGCCTGCCACGGCTGAAAATTCCGTCCACCACCTGCCAGCTCCGGGCATCAGCGCAACCCGTCATTTGCCAATACCGGGTCAGCTTAGCAGCCGATCTGATTTGCCTTTAGGCGCAGGGATGGGATCTTCGGCGGCAATAATAGCCGCGACAATTGTGCTGTACGAACAATTACTTAACCATAGCCAAACTCTGGACACGCGCTATGAACGCGTGCGATTTTGCGAGCGCCTGCAACACGGCAAAGGCAGCGCGATTGATGCGGCGGCCGTGGTCCATGGCGGCATCAGCCGGATTGAAGACGATGTGTTAAGCCATCCAGATCTGGTCAAGGCGCATCCCTTATGGAGCGGTCAGGGCTGGTATTGGGTGCTGCACGGAACTCCGGCCTCATCGACCGGCGAATGTGTTGAAACCGTGCGCAAGATCCATGGCAAAGATCAATCCCTGTGGCAGGATTTTGCCGCCTGCACCAACGCCTTGCAATCCGCGCTTGAAGGAAACGGCGACCCGGAAGCCGCTTTGCGTGAAAACCACCGACTGTTGTGCCATATCGGCGTGGTGCCTGCTTCGGCGCAGCGTTTCATCAAGGCGGTAGAGCTGGCCGGTGGTGTTGCTAAAACCTGTGGCGCCGGTGCTGTGCGGGGTGATTATGGCGGGGTGATTTTGGTGCACATGTCTGATGCTGATGCAATGGAAGCGCTGATGAGCCACTACCCCGAGCATCGCTGGGAGCCTTTGAAAATCGCCCCCAATGGCGCACATTTAAGCGAAAAAACAAACGGGGCAGCAC
>DOHJ01000019.1:1871-3147 GCA_003535335.1 Paracoccaceae bacterium
ACGGGGCAGCACCATGACGTCGGCATGCTTTGCCTCGGCACCCGGCTCGGTTATGCTAACTGGCGAACATGCTGTGGTCTATGGCCATCCGGCGATTGTTTGCGCGATTGAGCAGCGGGTAACTGTGCAGGCCACGCCGCTTAGCCAAGCGCGGCTGGAAATCCATTCCAGCATTGCGCCTTCGCTTTCGGCTCGACTTGATGATTTGCCCGAGGGCGGTGCCTATCGTTTTGTGCTGCACGCCCTAAAGGCCTATCCACCGCCTTGTGGTTTGCGTTTGAACATCAGCTCGGATATTGATCCGACGCTGGGATTGGGATCATCGGCGGCGGTAACGATTGCAACATTGGGTGTTCTGGCCACGCTAAGCGGCGCAAATACGAGGGATTTGCATACCCGCGCACTGGCCATCATTCGCCAAATTCAGGGGCGCGGCAGCGGTGCCGATCTGGCGGCCAGCC
The DNA here is from genome assembly GCA_003535335.1 of Paracoccaceae bacterium. GTDB lineage: Bacteria > Pseudomonadota > Alphaproteobacteria > Rhodobacterales > Rhodobacteraceae > Profundibacter. The sequence goes on from DOHJ01000019.1 coordinate 2,333, forward strand.
TGACCGGCGGGATGATCGCCTACCGGTTGAATTCGGGCCATGATACGGCGCAAATCACCGCCTTGCCGGCACCTCCTGCGCTGAGCTTGCGCTATGCCGGTTACAAAACCCCGACAGCGCAGGTTCTAAGCCAGATCGCCGCAAAAATGCAGGGCCATGAGGCCGAATTCAAAGCGCTTTATAACCGCATGGGCGGCAGCGCTGGCAGCGCGATTGCGGCTGCTAAAAACAACGATTGGCCAAGGCTGGCCTCCGAGTTGAACGCCTATCAAATTTTGATGGAAAAACTTGGCGTTTGTGATGCTACACTTGCGAAAATCATCAAAGATGCGCAGGGAAACCCGGGGCTGATGGCGGCGAAAATATCGGGGTCCGGGCTGGGCGATTGCGTGTTAGCGATGGGTGAAATACCGGCTGGGTTCAGCCCTGCACCGCTGGCAGAAAAAGGATTGATAATCAATGAATAAAGCCAGAAATGATCCGGCGCGGGCCGTGTTTGACAAATACCTTCCTGCCCGCCTATCGCAACCCGAACCGGCCAAAGCTTACGCCCCCAGCAATATTGCCTTGTCGAAATACTGGGGCAAACGCGATCAAGCATTGAACCTGCCGCTAAACAGCTCATTGTCGATTTCGCTGCGCGATTGGGGCACAACCACGAGGATAATGGCGGCAACGCAAGATCAGGTCTGGTTTAACGGCGCGTTGCTACCCACCGATAGCAGCTTTGGCATTAAAGTACTGCAATTTGCCAACCGGTTTCGGCGCGATCAACAGCTGCCTTTGCGGATTGAAACCGAAAATACCATCCCGAC
>DOHJ01000141.1 GCA_003535335.1 Paracoccaceae bacterium
TCGGCAAAATCATAGGTTGATCTGATGATCGTATTCCATAAATTTCGCGCTTCCAGCGTTTTGTAAACCATATTGCCAAACTTCAATTCCCACGGCCCGTCCGCCTTGACGGCTGCCATGAAATCATCGGTTATCAGCACGGACAGGTTAAACATCCGCAGTCGCGCGGCGTCTTGTTTGGCGGTGATGAAATCCTCAATATCGGGATGATCACAGCGCATTGTGGCCATCATTGCGCCGCGGCGCGATCCGGCCGACATGATGGTGCGACACATGGCGTCCCAGACATCCATAAATGAAATCGGGCCAGACGCATCTGCCGCAACCCCCATCACGGTGGCACCCTTGGGCCGGATGGTGGAAAAATCATAACCGATGCCGCCGCCCTGCTGCATGGTCAATGCGGCCTCTTTCAACATCTCGAAAATGCCGCCCATGCTGTCGGGGATTGTGCCCATCACAAAGCAGTTGAACAAGGTCACAGCGCGCCCCGTGCCGGCCCCTGCAGTGATCCGGCCAGCGGGTAGAAATTTGAAATCTTCCAGTGCTGCATAAAATTCAGCCTCGCGGCCGCTTTTGTCGCCTTTAGCAAGCGCACGGGAAATCCGGTGCCATGTATCTTCGACCGATTCGTCAACCGCTGCGCCGTCAGCATCCTTCAGGCGATACTTCATATCCCATATTTGTTCGGCAATCGGTGCGGTAAAACGGCTCATTTCAGGATTCCTTTGGGGTCAGCAGGGTTTTGGACAATAGGCAAAACTATTGCGCTGGTCAATTGCCTTACGGGCCTGTTGCGCTATAATATTACGAGTCGCAAACAGTGCATTCGGGGGGGTTGATTCACTGAAAACCATAAATCTGGTTAAATTGAGCGTCGGCATTGATTCCGTCGAACATTTGCAAACCTATCGCGCCCGCATTCAAAGCGAAAGCGGCCACGATCTGCCGCGCCATGTCACCCGTATGTGGCCACGTCGTGAAGCGGAGTTTTTAAATGGCGGGTCGATCTATTGGGTGATCAAGGGTGTTATTTTATGCCGTCAGCGGGTGTTGCGATTAGAGGAAGTATTTGGCGATGACGGCATCCGGCGTTGTGCAATTGTGATGGACGCCGAAATTATCCGCACCGAATCCGCCGTGCGCCGCCCGTTTCAGGGCTGGCGTTATATGGAGCCGACCGACAGTCCGGCCGATTTGACCAAGGCTGGCAAATCATCCGAAGATTTGCCCGTCGAATTAATGACAGCGCTGGCTGAAATCGGGGTTCGTTAAGCTTTCAGATTTCGCAAAGCCGTCTCTAGACTGTCCAGCGCTTTGTCCAGTTTTGCTCGTCGACAGGCAATGTTCAGTCGCGCGAAACTCTCGCCTTGCTGACCAAATGCTTGCCCTCTTGTTACGGCCCAGCCCGCTTGTTTTCGCAAAAAACCTGTCAAACCGTCCGGTGTTAACCCCAGTTTTCGAAAATCCAGCCAAACCAGAAAAGTGCCTTGCGGCTCGATCATTTCCACCGTGTCAAACGCAACCAATCGTTTTCGCAATAACGCGAGATTTCCCGAAATATAGTGTAAAACATCATCCAGCCAATCATCACCGGCAGCATAGGCGGCCTGCATGGCGACCGAGGCAAAACTGTTGTTTTTATTGACTGTTAAGCGGCTGTTTTCCACCAGAAAAGCATGGCGTTTGGCCGCATTGGAAATCACCGTAAAAGCAGAGCAACACGCAGCGATATTAAAGCTTTTGGCGGGCGAAAGCGCGGTAATTGCATTGTCGGCATAGGCCGCGCCAAGGGAGGCAAAGGGTGTGTAGGGATGGCCCTCAAAGGTAATATCGCCATGAATTTCATCGGAAACCACCAACACATTATGGCGCGCACAAATATCGCCCAATTTGCGTAACTCGGTTGCGCTCCAGACACGTCCAACCGGATTATGCGGATTGCACAGATAAAGCATTTTATTCTTGGGATTGGCCGACAGTTCTTCCAAGCCGTTGAAATCAATGGTGTAATGCCCGTTTTTCAGGATCAGCGGGTTGGGCACAACCTGCCTGCCGTTTTCTTGCAAAATGTCATAAAAATCAAAAAATACTGGCGGCTGCACAATTACTCCGTCACCGGCATCTGTGAACAGGGACGCGGCAATGGCCAGAATATTCAGCACATTGGGGGCGCGCAGAATGTCGCCCGCATCCAGTGCCCAATTATGGCGACGCATCTGCCAATCACAAAGCGCTGGCAACAAACCATCCGGCACCGCCTCATAGCCGAAAATCCCGTGGTTCAGCCGTTTTTGCATGGCCTCCAGCACCACATCGGCAACCTTGAAATCCATATCGGCAACACCGGCGGCAAACAGGTTAGTGCCGCCTTCACCCAACGCCATTTTATGGGTTTTCAGGGCTGGAACCTCGCGCCGGTCAATTTCAAGATCAAATTTTGTGCCGGTGCGATGACGTGCCATTTTAAACCCTTTTATCAGCTTATTTTTTTCAAAATTTCAGCCAAGGATAAACGCTCCTGATCGCTCATTTGCGCCTTGCGGGATCGAAATAAAGTCGCTTGCGATTTATGCACCAAACCATCGGTGAGGATTTTCAAATGATTGGCGCGCAAGGTTTCACCGGACGAGGTGATATCGGCGACCAGTTCAGCCGTTTCATGCTTTACGGTGCCTTCGGTTGCGCCTTGGCTATCGACCAGTTGATAATCGGCAACCCCTTGAGCGCGTAAAAATTCGCGCACCTGACGATGATATTTCGTCGCTATGCGCATCCGAAACCCGTGGGTGTTGCGAAACATGGCTGCGGCTGCATCCAGATCCTCGAGCAGATCAACATCAACCCAGCATTTTGGCACTGCAATGATCAGATCGGCATGGCCAAACCCCATCAGCTCAACCTCTTCAACCTGACTGTCCCAAGCAGCCAGTTTTTCGCGCACAAGGTCAGAGCCGGTCACCCCCAGATGGATGCGCCCCGCCGCCAATTCGCGCGGGATTTCACTGGCCGATAGCAACACCAGCTCGACCCCCTTAACCCCGTCAACCGCAGCCGCATATTCACGGTCTGAGCCGGTGCGGCGCAAGCCGATGCCGCGTTTGCCAAACCAGTCAAAGGTTTTTTCCATCAAACGGCCTTTGGAGGGCACACCCAGTTTTATAGTCATGCCTGACCCTCCAGTTCCAACACCAGTTCGGGCCGGATTACCCCGCCCACAGCCGGAATGCTGCGCCCCTGACCTAGAACACGGCTAAGCGCGTCATAGCGTCCGCCACTGGCAACTGCGGGCAAATCGGGGCGGGATTCGGCGTAAAAACCGAAGACAAAACCGTCGTAATATTCCAGCGTTGTGCGCCCGTACGAGCCTTCAAAATCCAGCGCATCCACATTTATACCCTTTGCCGCCATCGCATTCAGACGCGCATCCAGCCTTTCAACGGCCGGTGAAAGTGCCGGCATATCAACCGAAATATCGCGCAAGCGTTCCAGAACCATTGGCGATTTTTCCCGCAAATTCAAAATATCATCCAGAATAAAGCTTTCGGATTTTGAAATCGGCGGGGTTTCGGCTTCGGCCTTTAAGGCGTCGATCCGCGTTATGATTTCGTTGCGGCTGCGCAGACCAATTAAGGGGGAGGCGTCTTGCATTGCATCCTCGGCTTGCAACAAGGCAACCCGGCTTGCAGGCGGTTTTATCTTGCCGCTAAAGCGCTCCAGCAAAGCCCGAAACCGGCGTGGCCGCCAGATGTGGCGCAACAGGGCCGATTTGCGCCGATCCGTCGTTGAAAGCCCGCGAACCGCGGCAATCAGAATACCCATGTCGCCGGTCGCAGCGCGTAAATCCAGCGGGCTTAAGGCTTCCTGAAACAGGCAAAAAACCTCGGCATCGGCCATGGCCTGATTTTCACGTTCAAACAGCTCGTAACCCACCTGCATAAATTCGCTGGGGCGTGAAATGTCTGCTTCCTGACGGCGAAAAACCACGCCGGCGTAAGTGTATCGCGCAGGCTCGGCCCCGTGTTCCATATGCATTTGCACCACAGGAACGGTAAAATCGGGGCGCAACATCTGTTCGCCACGCAACGCATCCGACGTGACATAGGCCCGCGCCCGGATATCTTCGCCGTAAAGGTCCAGCAACACATTTGCGGGTTGCAAAATATCGGCCTCGACGGCTTGTGCGCCTTTGCTTTGGAAAAACGCTAAAAGTTCTGCGGCCCGACTGCGGGCTTTAGCTTTGGCTATCATCAATCTGCCCCCATCATTGCGCGCCGTGCAAAGCAAGTATTTCGCGTATTTTAACAAGCATTCCACTGCGCGGCACTTCGTATTGCGAGGGCCGCTCTTTCCATTCTTCCAGCGTGGCATTTTCGGCAATTTTTGCCCCCAAAATCAAATCCTTGATTTGCACCACACCTTTTTCATGCTCGTCTCCGCCCTCGATGATTGCCACCGGAGAATTGCGTTTGTCGGCATATTTCAACTGGTTGCCGAAATTTTTCGGATTGCCCAGATAAACCTCGGCCCGAATTCCTGCCGCGCGCAGCTCGGACACCATGGTTTGATAATCGGCCATGCGGTTTTTATCCATCACAGTCACCACCACAGGCCCGACGGTTTGGGTTGTCAAACGCCCCTTGGCCTGCAACGCCGCCAGCAAACGATCAACCCCGATGGAAACGCCGGTTGCAGGCACGGCTTGGCCGGTAAAGCGTTTGACCAAATCGTCATAACGGCCACCACCCGCAACCGATCCAAACTGGCGCACACGCCCCTTTTCGTCTTTGATTTCAAAGGTCAACTCGGCCTCGTAAACCGGACTAGTGTAATAACCAAGGCCTCGCACCACGGATGGGTCAATTTCAATTTGATCC
>DOHJ01000081.1:0-3436 GCA_003535335.1 Paracoccaceae bacterium
TTCCCGTTTCTGACGTATAAATAAAATGCAGAGACTAATTTGGGACATATTTGATGTCAGAACCAGCAAAACGGCGGACACGCGGCGGCGGTGGCGCGGCACGAAGAGCAAGGCGCACTGCTGTAAAAATTGAAACTGCAAAATTTATTGAGCGCCAAATTCCCAATTACGAAATGCTGGATCAGGCTGCGCTGGAAATAATCGAGCATAACGCCGAAACCGTGCTGGAAGAAATTGGCGTTAATTTCGTGGATAATCCCCAAGCACTGGAAATCTGGCGCAAGGCGGGTGCCACAATCGATGGCGAACGGGTGAAAATCCCGCGTGGTTTGGCGCGAAAACTATGTGCCAGCGCACCATCAAAATTCACCCAACACGCCCAAGCCATGGATGCGATATTCGAGGTTGGTCCGGGCGGGCATTTTCTGGGCTGTGAACACACCCAGAATAATTTCAAAGATTCGTTCTGGCGCACAGATTTACTGGATTACAAACCCTTCGAAACCTGGGATGAAGAAGGCGCACATGACACTCAGGATTTTGCCAGTATTCGCGTTGCAAAACTGTTAAATGATTACCGACAGCCCGCCCTTGACCCTGAAATTGCTGCAAAACTAGAGCAATATATCAAGGACAAGAAGGCGTCTTTGCCACAAACGCAATATTAATGCGCTAAGCTTTTGGCTTTTTTAGGGCTCGAAGCCTGTAACAGGCGAACCTCGCCCATCATTGCGATCAAAATAGAAACATGCCGGCTAATGCTGTAATTGGCGTCCTCGGTTTTGCGCCGGTCCTCAAGCAGGCTCTCTTCTGACATCAATTTAACAATTGCATGACCCGGCGACGGGGGAACGGCTGTTTTCAACAGACGGCGCAGATCACGATTGCGATTGTAATCAATCAGCCCGAATCTAGCCGCGCGGATTAGTAAACGAGGGCGGTGAAGTGATTTTAAGATGCTTAACAAATCAGTCATGAAATACCTCCTAAGGCGTGTGGGGGTATAATTGCACAACCGCTGCGCGTGTTGCGTAAAGTGGTTAATTCCGTTCGCAGCAGTCAGAAATGTTTATACTTTATAAACCATTATTAACAACACAGCATTTGTTAACTATCTGGAAAGACTTATTAACAAAGCTACAACAACTGGAAAACAACCACGACAAAAGGAGATATCTGATGGAGGCGCAGTTTGTTCAGCCGATCAATCGGGTGCCAAATTGGGTACCAAAAGAAGCATTGCGCTATTTGCGCCATACGGTGCAAGGGCTATCAATTCGGGCTGTAGCACGTGAAGCCGATTGTCATGCCTCAACGGTGTTGCGCCAAATTCGACGGTTTGAAAACCTGCGCGATGATCCATTGGTTGACGAAGCTTTGCGAAAATTGGGCCAGCAGCATTTCAGCCCGCCAAAGAAAATAAATCAAGAGGATCAAGAAAACATGACTGTAGCAATCCGACATTCCCAAATCAAAACAGATGACATAACCTTAAAGCACGAAGGGCGTCGGATTTTACGTCGTTTATCGGAAACTGGTGCCGTATTGGCCATTGCGCCGGATATGGAAAAAGCTGTGGTTGTGCGCGAATTGCCCAGTGGCAAGGTGACACGTACAGCCGTCGTCGATCAGCATATTGCTCAGGCCCTTGCCTTAAAGGATTGGATTTCTTGTGAAAAACCGGGCCGAATTTCGCGATATTCGATAACCTCTGCTGGCCGCGCCGCGCTAAAGCGGCTGTTGGCCGAGCAGGAAAATGCAAATGCCGGCTTTGCAGAAAGTCAGGCCCAGTTTGGAGACCAGCATCGGGAGTTCGGTGAGAAAATCGTAGCCGATGGCGGGCGGCGCACTGCTGTTCGCTATAATGTGGCAGAATCCCCGATTGCAGGGCTTGCCAGGCGAAAAGACAAAGCTGGGCAGCCATTTTTGACCGATGATCTGGTGGCGGCAGGCGAACGCTTGCGCGAGGATTTCGAACTCGCCCAGATGGGTCCTCGTGTGGCACAAAATTGGGAGCGGTTTTTAAGTGGTGGCAGCCGGGGCGGTTTTGCCAATGATAGTGGCATCGGCGATGGACCGACCGGAGCGCGCGACAGGGTGTCGGAAGCATTAAAGGATTTGGGCCCCGGGCTTGGGGATGTGGTGTTGCGGTGCTGTTGCTATCTGGAAGGCATGGAAACGGCCGAACGTCGCATGGGCTGGTCGGCCAGATCTGGAAAGATCGTGCTGCGGATTGCCTTGCAAAGATTGAAAAACCACTATGATGAACGCTATGGCCCGCATGGCCCAATGATTGGATAATTAATAGATTATGGCCCGAAACGTTAATCTCGGGCCATAATTTGTTGTAATACTGTACTTTATGCGTTTGCTTTCAGCCAGGCCATAACGGTTTCAGGAGAGGATTCACCGTAAGGATCCTCGCCGTGGTTATCCATACGTCCCGGCTCTTCGAACCATGCTTCAATGACGCCATCCTTGACAACAGCCGCATAGCGCCAAGACCGCATGCCAAAGCCGATATTGGATTTATCCACCAGCATACCCATCAGGCGGGTAAATTCGCCGGCACCGTCAGGGATCACTTTGACGTTTTTCAGATTCTGGTCTTGCGCCCATTTATTCATCACAAAGCTGTCATTCACCGACATGCAATAAATTTCATCAATACCTTGCGCGGCAAAATCGCTCGCGCCATTTTCAAAGCCGGGCAACTGATAGGTGGAACATGTGGGCGTAAAGGCACCGGGCAGTGAAAACAGCACGACCCGCTTGCCTTTAAAATAGTCATCGGTGGTTTTGTCTTCCCATTTGAACGGGTTATCACCGCCGATGCTTTCATCGCGCACACGCGTGTGGAAGGTAATTTTGGGTAGGGTAACGCCGGTTTTCATCGCATATTCCTCTTTTGTTAGATTCGGTTTGTCCTTAGCTTTTACTTTAGTATGATTCTAAACTTCTGGCAAATAAGAATGGTCGTAATGGGCATGATGTCAGATATTGCCATTTTGCCAAACTCTGCGTATTGCAAAACCATGACAGAAAAATCACACGCCCGCCTTTTGATTATCGATTTCGGATCCCAAGTAACGCAGCTGATTGCGCGCCGCTTGCGCGAATCGAATGTGTATTGCGAAATCCACCCGTTCAACAAAGTCGATGACCGGTTTCTTGCAGAGTTTTCACCAAAAGCGGTGATCCTGTCTGGCGGCCCCGCCAGCGTGATTGATGAAGGATCGCCTCGTCCGCCAAAATCAGTGTTTGAACTGGGCGTTCCGGTGTTGGGCATTTGTTACGGCCAACAAGTGATGATGAAAATGCTGGGTGGTCAGGTTGATCGCGGTCACGGGACGGCCGAATTTGGTCGCGCTTTTGTTTCGCCAACAGCAGAAAACCTTGATCTTTTGGATGGCTGGTTTGAGAATGACGCCAAAGA
>DOHJ01000081.1:3780-7598 GCA_003535335.1 Paracoccaceae bacterium
GATCATGTCTCGGCCATCGCACCGGGTTTTGAGGTTTATGGCACCTCTCCAAACGCGCCTTTTGCGATCACGGCTGACACCAAACGCCAGTTTTACGCGGTGCAGTTTCATCCCGAGGTGCATCACACCCCCAACGGTGCCAAATTTTATGAAAACTTTATCCGCATGGCCGGATTTACCGGTGACTGGACTATGGGGGCCTATCGCAAAGAAGCTATTAACAAAATTCGCCAGCAGGTTGGCGATGCAAAGGTGATTTGCGGCCTTTCCGGCGGTGTTGACAGCTCGGTCGCCGCAGTGCTGATCCACGAAGCGATCGGCGATCAGCTGACCTGTGTTTTTGTCGACAACGGCTTGCTGCGTCAAAACGAGGCCGAAGAAGTCGTCGAAATGTTCCGTGACCATTATAATATGCCACTGATTCATGCGGATGAAAAAGAACTGTTCTTGGGCGAGCTTGACGGGCAAAGTGATCCCGAAACCAAGCGCAAAATTATTGGCCGGATGTTCATTGATGTGTTCCAGAAACACGCGAAAGAAGTGGGCGGAGCTAAATTCCTGGCCCAAGGGACGCTTTATCCTGATGTAATTGAATCTGTTTCATTTTCGGGTGGGCCATCCGTCACAATCAAAAGCCATCACAATGTCGGCGGCTTGCCCGAAAAAATGGGTCTGAAACTTGTCGAACCATTGCGCGAACTCTTCAAAGACGAAGTGCGCGCACTAGGTGTCGAGCTGGGTTTGCCAAAATCCTTTATCGGCCGCCACCCTTTCCCCGGCCCGGGTCTCGCTATTCGCTGTCCCGGCGAGATCACCCGCGAGAAACTGGAAATCTTGCGCAAAGCAGACGCGGTTTATATCGACCAAATCCGCAAGCACGGGCTTTACGATGATATCTGGCAGGCATTTGTTGCCATCCTGCCCGTTCGCACTGTTGGCGTGATGGGCGATGGGCGCACCTATGATTTTGCCTGTGCTTTACGCGCAGTTACTTCGGTTGATGGCATGACTGCAGATTATTATCCGTTCAGTCACGAATTTCTTGGCGAAACCGCCACACGGATCATAAACGAGGTCGAAGGTATCAACCGCGTTACTTATGATATCACATCCAAACCGCCCGGCACCATCGAATGGGAGTAAAACACCCTGCCCGAACCTAGGGGCAGAGTGTCATTACTGTTCACGGCCATCGGCGTCCCCGCCTGTACCGCAAAAGCACTATCACCGGTTATAGTTACCAATTGTTTAATTATTGTTCCCAAAATATCCCCGCCGGAGGCATAATAGTTTTTTGACGCTACAAAAGAGATTCTATGCCTTCGGCGAGGATATTTAGTGAACAATAATAAGGTTTCAAAATGAGTATCTTACTAAACGGGTATATCGATGTGCCAGCTGATCGACTGGATGCAGTGCAAACGGCATTAATAGACCATATTCGCCTAACTCGAGCTGAGGCTGGATGTATCAGTTTTAACGTAAGCCCCGCCGCCAATCACAAGGGGCGTTTTGAGGTTAATGAGGAATTTGTTGATCGCGCCGCTTTTGAATTCCATCAGCAACGCACTGCTGCCAGCCAATGGGCAGATATCAGCAAAGGTATCGCGCGTCACTACACCGTCGAACAAACACCAGAGCCAAAATGACCACAAAATCCACAACCCTTCGCGCCGGATTGTGGATGATTGGTGCGATTTTCTCGTTTTCCTCAATGGCGATCGCCGGGCGGACCATAAGCCATGAACTGGAAGTCGTTGAACTGCTATTATACCGCTCCTTAATCGGCATTGTCATTATTTTACTGGCCGCAAGTATCACAGGAAACCTGAAACAGATAACAACGGCCAATTTCAACACCCATCTGCTTCGAAACATCTTCCACTTTGGCGGCCAAACTATGTGGTATTTTGCCTTAACAGTAATTCCTTTGGCACAGGTTTTTGCATTTGAATTCACCTCGCCATTATGGGTCATCGCGCTGTCACCACTTTTACTAGGCGAACGGTTAACGCCACGACGCGTCTTGGCTGGCTTGGTCGGTTTTGCCGGCATCCTGATTATTACCAGACCGGGAATCGGAAATTTGAATTGGGGCATAGCTGCTGCTGCACTTTCGGCTGTTGGCTTTGCCGCGTCAGCCATTTTCACCAAACGCCTGACATACACCGTCTCCTTAACATGCATCCTATTTTGGCTGGTGGTTTTACAGGCCATATTCGGGCTGGTTTTATCAGGGTATGACGGCCGTATCCGCCTGCCATCCGCAGCCATTTGGCCATGGTTGGCGATGATCGGGGCTAGCGGGCTGTTTGCACATCTTTGCCTGACCAAAGCGTTGTCAATTGCGCCGGCCAGCATTGTGATGCCATTTGATTTTGTCCGTCTGCCATTAATCGCAATTGTCGGGATGCTGTTTTATAACGAGGCCCTAGATATTTACATTTTCATCGGTGGCATTGTGATTTTTGTGGCAAACACGATCAACATCGGCGCTACGAGCCGAAAATTTGACGCAAATTAACAACTACAGGGTGAAAAGTGGGTTTATCTAAGGTCAATGATTGACGCGGCATTACCCCACAGTTTAGCGTTAACAAAAACATAAAGCACTTCAGGGGAAAAACATGAAACAGCTATCATTGATGACAGCCGCAAGTATTGCATTTTCTGCCAGCGGCGTAATTGCCGGTGGAATTGAGCGCTCAACCCAATCCGCCATGGTTTTGTTTGAAAAAGGCAATTATGCAGAGCTTAGCTTTTCCCATGTGGCCCCGTCCGTCACCGGTGTCGGTGCTGGCACAGTTGCAAACCCTGCGCAGCCCACTCCGGGTGCCGCATCAGGAAATATGGCAAAATCATACAGCCAAATCGGGTTTGCCTATAAGCATCAGATAAACGACAGGCTGTCTGCGGCCTTAATTTACGATGTGCCTTATGGTGCAAATGTGCTTTATCCTGCGGCGACCGGATATTTCAACCGCGGCGCACAGGCCGAAATAAACAGCTCTTCCCTGACTGCCTTGATAAAATACACAACCCCGTCAAACTTTAGTGTCTTTGGTGGTTTGCGGTATCAAAGGATGGACGCAAACGCCATCGTGCCAATCGTTGGGGGATACACAGTAAACACCACAACCGATTCAGGTACGGGTTTTGTTCTGGGTGCGGCCTATGAAAAACCCGAAATCGCCTTGCGTGTGGCGCTAACTTATAATTCCAAAATTGATCATGCTGTAACCTCAACAGAAGCATTCAATTTCGGTGCCATTCCAACACCCGATTCAACAACACGATTTAGCACGCCGGAATCGCTTAATCTGGAATTCCAAAGCGGCGTTAACGCCAATACGCTGGTGTTTGGTTCAATCCGTTGGGTTGGATGGTCGAATTTCAATCTGTCACCTGCTCAATATGTTGGTGCAACCGGTGATCCGATCGTTTCTTACAGTAATGACGTAATCACCTATAATATTGGCGTTGGTCGTAAATTTAATGATACATGGTCTGCGGCCCTGACTCTGGGATACGAAAAATCCAACGGCCCTTTTTCGGCCAATCTAGGTCCGACCGATGGCAATCTGTCCATTGGCTTGGGTGGCACCTATAAAAAAGGCAAGATGAAAATCACCGCGGGTGTGCGTTATGTTGATATTGGCAATGCTCAAACGACGCTTGCCGCCAACCTTCCCGCATCAAACTTTACCAGCAACCATGCTGTCGCGGTTGGTTTTAAAATTGGATATAGTTTCTGACCTGAAACGCAAATTACATTTCAGCCCCGCCCATAATCCGACGGGGCTTTTTGTTTGACCCTG
>DOHJ01000204.1 GCA_003535335.1 Paracoccaceae bacterium
TATTTAAATTTGTATCTTTTGGTCTTGCCATTGCCCTGATTGGCAACAAACAGCAGGATTTTGCCATTGCCAGACACCTTAACAACCTGACAATCCGGTTTCGTCTTGTTCCCTGCGACAACCATATAACGACAAAACAAACCACCACGCCAATGCCAGACACCGCTAATTTTGATCGGTCCTGCGCGACCCGAAGCCGTGCCGTCCGCGTGAATTGTAACTTGGCCCATGCCGCTACTCAGCGGACGCTCGGTTACGGATTTGACAAATTCGGCCTTGGTCACGATGCGTTTGGCATTGTCGGCCAAAGCAGGTGCCGCAATCAAAGTTAACAAAACAGCAAGAGTGGTTGGACTAAAACGGATCATAATGTAATAAATATCCAGATTTGTTGCATAAACCGGTTTCAGTCAGTCTAGCAGCTGGCGAAATATCGCAAACCGGCAATTTGTCGCGCTTGCTATAGCCGTAAAAAACGCTAAAGTTATAGCAATCATATTCTGAACGGAGCCAGCATGCCCAAACTGATCAACCTTTATATTAAAAATATATTCTTTGGCTTTGGCCTGTCGGCGGTTTTTGTCGGGTTGTTAATGTATTTCAATATTGCCAACCTGTGGCATCTGATTTCCGGCTCATCCATGGGCTGGGTGGCCGGTGTGATGCTGTTCATGTTTAACGGTATTGTCTTTGCCGGTGTTCAATTTGGCATCGCCATCATGCGGATGCAGGATGATGATGAACCAAAGGGTGGCAAACGCGATGAACTGGCGCTGGGGCTACAGCCAATTGCCATTCCGGTTGACAAAAAATAATTCACTCGCTTTTAAAAATTAGGTGGCGGGACCGCGCAAACCGTAGAGGTGCGTAAATTCCTGAGAACCTGCATGTACAGGTGGGTGCCGGATAAATGAACCATGATCCAGACAGAGCCAGCTCCCTAGGAGTTTAATTAAGGCCACTGGAATTGAACCTCTATTCACGAGAAAGGCAGAACCCGCCGTCTTTCTATTTAGTCCTGATTGAGCTGCGCGACAAGGGGCGGGTTTTTAATTTTTTTCAATCAGCCCTCGTGCAGCGGTTGTTGAAGCGATCAGTGTGTTGCCCTACCATAGTGCAATAAACCCGTTGCAATAACCGGACCTCAGGAAAAGGAACACACAGCATGATTGCCTACGTCACCGTCGGTGCTGATGACATTGCACGCGCCAAACGGTTTTACGCGGCCGTTCTGCCAGCCCTTGGTTACGGGCTGAAAGAGGGGCCTGAGGCCCTAAGCTATGCGTTGCCCAAACAATCGGGTCAGTCTGCCGCCCTGCCGGATTTCTACGTTAAACCAACCTTCGATGGGCATCCGGCCACGGCCGGGAACGGGGCTATGATCGCATTCGAGGCGCGCTGTCAAAAGCAGGTTCGTGACCTTCACGCCGCCGCACTTGCCGCTGGCGGCTTTGACGAGGGCCAGCCGGGTTTTCGTGACGCCTATGGGCCTCATTTTTATGTTGGCTACCTTCGCGACCCTCAAGGCAACAAAATCGCACTGTTTTCCAACGACCCAGCCGAGCCCGGACGTGAAGATATGTCCAGAGTCAGATAAAACTCTGGCGCTTTAAACCTGCCCCTATTTCTCGCCCGCCACCATCTTTGCCGCCGCGCTTAATTCCTCGGCAATTTCCAACGCTTCTTCCGGCGAAAAATCCATCGGCAGGTTGATTCCCTCGGCCTCGATATAAATCCGCACCATGCCCTCGGTGGTTGGTCCGATCTGCATGTTTGTAGTGATGTCGCTTTCGCTGTTAATGCTCATTTTGGCTTCTCCGCTGATTTCAGCGACGATTACGCATATTTGCCACCTTTTTCAAGCACCCCTCTTGCATTGCGCCATCGTCGGCGCTAAGTCAGCCCTCGTGTGCCGGCGTAGCTCAGTAGGTTAGAGCGCTTGATTGTGGATCAAGAGGCCCCCCGTTCGAGCCGGGGCGCTGGTACCACCCTTTATCATTCATGATGTCTGATCCGGTAGCGCCGCCTGAAAACGGTTGGAAAATTCGCCAACGGTCACATTTAGCTGCCGCTTAAAGGCGCGCTGCATCTGTTGAAAATCCTTAAAACCCGTCAACCCCATGGCCTTTGCAATGCTGGCCCCTGCCGCAATCGCATCACTGGCCCTTTTGACCCGCAATCGCTCCAGAAACTGAACCGGCGAACAACCGGTTTCTTTGACAAAGCGGCGCGACAACGTGCGCGGGGTTAGCCCCAGATAATCGGCCATGCTTTCCAGTGTCCACGGGTTTTGCGGATTATTAAACAGCTGATCCATCAGTTTTTGCAATTGACCATCTTGGCAATATTGCGCCGCAAGGGTATCGGCAAACTGGCTTTGCCCACCGGCGCGGTGCAGATAAACCACCATTTCACGGGCTATTTCAAGCGCTGCCGCCACCCCGCAATCCATTCGTACAATCGCCAGCGCCAGATCAATGCCCGAGGCAACCCCGGCCGAGGTCAGCACCGGTGGATTGGCAAAATAAAGCCGGTCAGTTTGCCAGCACACTTCGGGGCTGTGCGTATTATTGCAACGGGTTTCTTGATACTTGCAACATCACTGATTGCCGCCATTTCAGGGCTGGAATTGTGGAATTTCTACACATCGCTAATTCTGCTCGGCCTTGGCTGGAACTTTGGCTTTATTGGCGCGAGCCACTTGCTTCAATCTGTCCTAAGCCCCGAGGAACGCCCGCTGATACAAGGGATAAATGACACCTTGATTGCAGTTTCATCATTTGGCGCATCC
>DOHJ01000206.1:0-13197 GCA_003535335.1 Paracoccaceae bacterium
GGCGCAGAGGAATGGTCATCTATCGTCAGGGGAACCTGACGTGGACAAAATCCGGCTTATAGGCTGTCCGCGCATATTCATTTAATTTTTTTCGCAGTCAGAACCTGTTTGTAAAGATCGATGTGGCTCACAATATAGCTGGATCTGCCAAAATGACCGGCCTGAAAATCGGTAATAATCGAGGTTGCGGATGTTTTGGCAACCAGACCAATAGCCAGAAAAACAGCAAGAATAAGAATATGCAAAGCGCGGTTTTTTATCATGTTCCTGACTTTCGATAATTTCAAATACAGCCTTTTGACGTGGCTGGTTTCCCGATCCTTGGCGATTTTTTGAAAAATATCCCTGAATGAGGCAAGAGTCTGCATAAGCCCGCTAAAAACTGCTGAAATGTGGTTGACTTGGGCCATAGAGCCGATAAAAGGCGGGTTCATAGAATTTATCTGGGCGCAACCTGTGCCCCCCGCTTTAGGAGCTAATATCATGGCGAAGCCAACCACAATCAAAATCCGCCTGAATTCAACAGCGGGCACCGGCCACTTTTATGTGACCAAAAAGAACGCACGCACCATGACCGAAAAAATGGTTGTGAACAAATATGATCCGGTTGTGCGCAAGCACGTTGAATATAAAGAAGGCAAGATCAAGTAAGATCTGACCCGCTAATATTTTTAAAGTTTAAAGAGCCCGTGCATGATTTGCGCGGCTTTTTTTATGTCGGTTGCCCTAAATCCGGAGCGCAATAAAAAAGGGCCAGTCACTCGGACCGGCCCTAATAATTACGCTGTTTTAGTTCGCGTTATTCGCGATTGCCAAACAGGTGCAGCAGGAACATGAACATGTTGATAAAGTCCAGATACAGGCTTAGCGCGCCCATAATCGTGGCTTTTCCCAGCCATTCGCTATCACCGTGATGGGCATGTTCCAGATAGGTGTTTTTGATTTTTTGCGTGTCATAGGCGGTAAGCCCTGCAAAAATCAGCACACCGATGATTGAAATGGCAAACATGATCATTGGCGATTGCAAAAAGATGTTAACAATCGAGGCCACAATCAGCCCGATCACACCCATGATCAAAAAAGCACCCCAACCGGAAATGTCTTTTTTAGTGGTATAGCCGTAAATCGACAGACCGGCAAAGGCGATCGAGGTCACCAAAAACACCTGAGCGATCGAGAAATCGGTGTAGATCATAAAGATATAGCTGATCGACACACCCATCATGGCTGCAAAGGCGTAAAAGAACAGCTGCGCGCCGGCGGCTGACAGTTTGTTAATCATTGCGCCAAAGGCAAAAACCATGATCAGGGGGGCAAACATCACGAGGTAACGGGTCATGCCGGTGAACAGAGTCTGCATCATATATTCATTGTTGCCAACCGCCCAAGCCGCGGCAAAGGTCAGCAGCAGGCCAACAGACATGGTGCCGTAAACCTTGTTCATATGGGCGCGTAGCCCTTCGTGGATCTCGGCCGAGCGTGCACCCACACCGGTTTGGATCGTGTTGAAATTAGCCATAGAACCCTCCAGATTCAAAAAAAACGGTCGGTGCCCACAGAAAACGGCCACCTTCGCCTTTGTATATCGGCAAAGATGGCCGGTTTTTCAAGTTTTTCCGGTTAATTTTTGTAGAAAATTTGCAGTTTTAGCGATTTTTTGCCCGCCAAGAGGCCGGAACATCCCAAAATGGCCGATTTGCCTCGGATTTTGCCTGCTCAACGGTCAATCCCAGATCATCCAGCGCGTCTGCATCCAGTTCTAGCAATGCGCGGCGTTGGCTTTTGGCGGCAAATGCCAGTTTGGCCAGACCAAGTAGCGAAATCTGCTGTGATGTGGCGTGCTGTAGGGGCGGGTTGCAAGTTGTCATTGTCATCGTATGATCCTTTCTGTTTCGTGATGTTAATGCGTTGTTCAATCAATTCTCTTGATCTATATGCCAGATCATGCTTTATTTTGAAAATGAATGTTTATTGATTGATGCATCAAGGATTGTGATATGGTAAGAAGCCTGGATATGACGGCGCTGCGCTCTTTTGTGGCGGTTTCCGAATCTGGCGGGGTCACAAAGGCCGCCGGGTTTTTAAACCTGACCCAGTCGGCGGTTTCCATGCAGCTAAAGCGGCTGGAACAATCGCTGGACCTGAAACTGCTAAGCAGAAGCGGACGCGGTGTGGTTTTGACCGGCGAGGGCGAGCAACTGCTGGGCTATGCGCGCCGCATGCTGGCCCTGAATGACGAGGTGTTCGCCCGTTTGACCCATGATGCCTATGAGGGTGAAATTGTCATGGGGGTGCCGCACGATATTGTCTATCCGGCCATTCCGCAGGTTTTGAAATGCTTTAATTGCGAATATCCGCGCATGAAAATGCGGCTTGTGTCGTCCTTTACAAAGGATCTGCGCAAAAAATTCGAACGCGGACAATGCGATATGATCCTGACCACCGAAGACAGCCTTGAGCCGGGCGGTGAAACCCTGACAAATCTGCAACTGGTCTGGATCGGTGCGCCAGACGGGGTTTGCTGGAAAAACCGGCCACTGCCGCTTGCCTATGAGCATGACTGCATTTTTCGCCCCGGTGTTCAGCGCAAACTGGATCAGGCGGGGATCCCTTGGGATGTGGTGGTGGAATCCGATTCAACACGCACGATCGAGGCCTCGGTCAGCGCGGATCTGGCGGTGCATACGATACTGAAGGGGATGGAACCGCCCTATGTGGAGCAGATAGACCACCAAGGCGCGCTGCCCGAGTTGACGACAAAACAGATTAATCTTTATGTGTCCGATCTGGCAAAAGGCCAGGCGGTGGATGATCTGGTCGATTATATCCGGCGGGCTTACGAGGGGTTATAACCCCCTTTAATCATACGCACGATTGGGACGCATTACCAGCCAGATAAGCGCCGCACCTGCCAGTGTCAAAAACGGGATCATCGCCATGTTCACCGATTGCCAACCCGATTGGGCATCACCGCCGGAACAATTCATCAAGGCCCCCGATGTCAGAGATGCCAGCGCAACACCGCCAAACACCAGCATGTCATTCATGCCTTGCACGCGGCCCCGTTCGCTTGGTTCATAAGACGCGGCCAGCATGGTGGTTGCGCCGATGTAGCCGAAATTCCAGCCAATCCCCAGCAAGATCAGAGCGACATAAAAGTTTTCCAGCTGCACACCCGTCATTGAAAACAGGCCGGCCGAGGCCAAAATAGTTAGGCCGATGGCGATGATACGCACAGCCCCGAAACGGGCAATCAGATGGCCGGTGAAAAACGATGGACCGTACATGGCCAGCACGTGAGCCGAGACAATATCGGCCGCGTTGGTGGTTTCATAACCGCAGCCGACAACGGCCAGCGGGGTTGATGTCATCACCAGTGTCATCAGCGCATAGGATACCATGGCGCAGATGATTGAAACCGCAATCACCGGCGTTTTTAGCAGCTCGATCCGGCTGCGGCCCTTGGGCGCGTCGGGGCTGATCGTGGCGGGGGGCGGCATATCCAGAAACAGGAACATGCCGGATCCGATAACATTAATCGCAATCGCCACCAGATAGGCCCCGAGAAACGGGATCACAAAGGAATCGACCGTTAGTTTAATCAGCTGCGGCCCAAGGATCGCCGCGATCAGACCACCGGCCAGCACGTAAGAAATCGCTTTGGGTTGATACCATTTGGGCGACGCATCGGCGGCTGCAAAACGGTAAAAGGCCTGTCCGGCGGCATAAAACCCGGTCAGGAATGACCCCAGCAGCAGCAGATAAAACGACTGGTGATAAATGCTATAAGCGCTGACAACGGCCCCTGCACAGCCAAAACCGCTACCCAGCATAAAGCCCCAGCGCCGGCCGTATTTCTGCATAAAGGCCGAAAGCGGCGTGGCGGCCACCACGTTGCCCAAAATGATCATGGTGATCGGCAGGGTGGCAAAACAGACGTTTGAGGCAAGGCTAAGCCCCGCCAGCCCGCTGAGGGTAAAAAAAATCGGCATTTGCGCACCTAAAAATGCCTGTGCCAGCACTAAAATGGCGACGTTGCGCTTTACCACGGGTTCTAAAATTCGGGTTTCCATTGTCATGGCTTAACGGGGAATTTCGGACAGGGAAAGCCCCGCAATTGTATTGCTACAGCTTTTCAATCAGGTGAATGAACGATCCGCTGCAGGTGCCCTCGATCAAACCCAGATCGCCCAGATCGTTGCCTCGGGCGTCGGCCGCTGCAAACAGGCTCTGGCCCTTGGCGCTGATTGTGCTGGCATAATGGAATTCATGCGCGGCGTATTTGCCTTGGAAAACACCGGCTTTGGCCTGCACGCTGCGATAGCCCAGATGCAGTTTTCGCGCCGCAAAAGAGGTTTCCAGATTTAACAATCCCAGCATTTTATGGCGGCTGCCATCCGCATCGGTCAAACCGTTTCCCAACACCATATAACCGCCGCATTCGCCGTAAATTTCCACGCCACGGGCCGCGGCATCCTGCATGGATTTATGGAAATTTCCGGCACTTGCCAGCTGAGCCGCATAAAGTTCGGGGTATCCGCCGGGCAGGAATACCAGATCACTTTTCGGCGCAGCTTGATCGGCCAGAGGCGAGAAAAACTGCAACTCGGCCCCGCCATCGCGCCAATCGGCCAGAATATGCGGATAAGCAAAGGCAAAGGCCCGGTCCTGCGCAATCGCAATGCGCTGGGCCGGAGGTTTCGGGGCGCTGAAATATGCGGGGGCTGGCAAGGGGGCCGCAAGGGCTGTCAGGGCCTCCAGATCAATCGCAGCCTCGACCGCATCGGCGACACGGGCCAAATAAGCAGACAGGTCAGGGTGCTCGCAGGCTTGCTGCAAGCCCAGATGGCGCGACGGATGGCTCAGGCCGGATTGGCGAAACATCACCCCAAGCACGGGAATGCCCAAGGGGGCTAAGGCATGTTTCAACATCTCGGCGTGGCGGGCTGAGCCGACATTGTTCAAAATCACCCCTGCGACCTGCACATTTTCATCAAAACCGGCAAATCCGGCCAGAATTGGCGCAACCGACTGGGCGGTTTTGGCCGCGTCAATAATCAGCACCACCGGCAGGTTTAACATGCGGGCCAAATCAGCCGTTGCGCCTTTGCCATCGGGCGGGGCACCGTCAAACAGGCCCATGGCACCCTCGATCAGCAATAAATCATTGCCGCCCGCAAGTTGGCTGATCCGCTCGGCTGACATCGCCCAAGCATCCAGATTGGCGCAAGACCGGCCACACGCGGCCGCATGAAAGCGCGGATCAATATAATCCGGTCCCGATTTTGCCCCGCGCACCGCCACACCACGCCGCGCCAAAGCATGTAAAATACCCAGCGTGATGGTGGTTTTTCCGGCCCCCGAAGAAGGCGCAGACAGGATCAGGCCGCGACCTGTTTTCATGCCCATATTCCCCCTGTTTCAGATTCGATTGCCCCCTTATGCCCTTTGTTTTCTCGGTGTAAAAGCCGCAAGGCTTGCCGATCGGCCCAGCAAGCGCCATAAACGCGCTGATGAATGAGATGACACCGCCAAAATTACGCCGTGGCTGGACCACCGGCGCTTGTGCCACCGCTGCTGTCAAGGCTGCGTTGACGGCGCTGTGGGGGCAGGGGTTTTCTGATCAGGTTTGCATCACTTTGCCCAAGGGCGAAACGCCTGATTTCGAGGTGATCAACACCCGTCGGGGCGTGGGCTGGGCCGAGGCGGGCATTATCAAGGATGCGGGCGATGACCCTGATGTGACGCACGGCTGCGAGGTTCGGGCGCGGGTTCAAACCGGCGTGGACGGCGTGACATTTACGGCCGGTCGCGGGGTTGGAACCGTTACCAAACCGGGTTTGCCGATTGGGGTGGGTCAGGCCGCGATCAACCCCAAACCGCGTGAAATGATGCAGGCGGTCGTTTCGGAACTTGCCGCGAAATATGGTCAGGCGCCGGATGTTGAAATCTGTATTTCGATTGTGAATGGTGAAAAACTGGCCGAAAAAACCTGGAACCCGCGTCTTGGGATTATGGGCGGTTTGTCGGTGCTGGGAACCACCGGTGTGGTGCGGCCGTTTTCCTGCTCGGCCTGGATTGCCTCGATCCAGCGCGGGGTTGATGTGGCGCGGGCCTCGGGGCTGTCTCATGTGGCCGGATGCACCGGCGCAACCAGTGAATCAGCGGTGCAAAAATATTATAATTTGCCCGATCACGCCATGCTGGATATGGGTGATTTTGCTGGCGGTTTGCTAAAATATCTGCGCCGCCATCCGGTTGAGCGCCTGACAATCGGCGGTGGCATTGCCAAAATGACCAAGCTGGCCCAAGGCGCGGTTGATCTGCATTCGGGTCGCTCGCAGGTGGATTTTGGGGCCTTGGCGGAAATGGTTGGGGATCCGCGCTTGGAAAAGGTGAATACAGCCCTGCAAGCCTATGAAATATCAGGAGAAAAGATGTCAGTTAATGTGGCTGAATCCGCGCTTTTGATGGCCAGAAAACAAGTGCGTGACACGCCGGTTCGACTGGATGTTATCGTCATTGACAGAGCCGGAAATATTATTGCAAAGGCGGTTGAATGAAGCTGTTACTCCTTGCCGGCAGTCGTGAGGCGAGTGCCTTGGCCGGATTACTGGCCAATGAGGCCAAAATCCTGACCATCGCATCGCTGGCCGGTGTGACGCGCGAGCCGCAGGATTTACCGGTGCAAATGCGCATTGGTCCGTTTGGCGGGCGGGATGCGTTTGTGAAATATCTGCGCGATCAGGCCTTTGATGCGCTGATTGACGCCACCCATCCGTTTGCCGCGCGCATCAGCAAACGTAGCGTTGAAGTGGCCGCCGAAATGAAGCTGGCGCATCTGCAAATCATGCGTCCGGCTTGGCAGGCAGGCGCGGGCGATAACTGGATTTTTATTGCGAGTGAACGCGAGGCGGCGCGCCATATTCCGGTTGGCTCGACTGTTTTGCTGGCCACGGGTCGCCAAACCCTGCAGCGGTTTGATAATATGTCGGGGCGTTATCTGATTTGTCGCCAAATCGAAAGCACGGATGGTGATTTCCCGTTTGCAAGCGGTGAATATCTGATCGGGCATCCGCCTTTTTCGGTTGAGGAAGAAATTAAGCTGTTCAAGGAACGCGGGGTTCAATGGCTGGTGGTGAAAAATGCCGGCGGAATGCCAAGTCAAAGCAAACTGCTGGCGGCGCGGCAGTTGGGGATTCCGGTGCTGTTGATCAATCGCCCGCCTTTGCTGGATTGTCAGCGGGTGGAAACCGCAAAAGCGGCTTATGACTGGGTGAAGGGTTTATTATGAGAATTATCACTTCGGATGCCTGTGTGGCCGAAGGGGCCGCGATTTTGGCCGCGCAAGTGCCGTTGTTTGCCACCGCATTGGAGCAAACCGGCCCCTTGCCGCTGCGCTTGCGAAAAGACGGATTTAGCGCGTTGCTGGACGCGATTGTGTGCCAGCAAATATCGGTGGCGGCGGCTTCGGCGATCTGGAAACGGTTGCAGGCGGCAAAATTGACCGGCCCGCGCAAAATTATCTGGGCCAGCGATGAGGCGTTGCGCGGCTGTGGGTTGTCGCGGCCCAAAATCCGATACGCACGGGCTTTGGCCGAAGCCAGGCTGGATTATGCGGCCCTGCGCGGAGAACCCAGCGAGCAGGTGATTGCAACCTTGATCCAGGTGCCCGGAATTGGCCGCTGGACGGCGGAAATATACGCAATGTTTTCGCTGGGTCATGCGGATGTGTTTGCAAATAACGATTTGGCCTTGCAAGAGGCCGCAAAAATCCTGTTTGGGCTGGATAATCGGCCCAATGAGCGTCAAATGCGCGAAATGGCCGCGGATTGGGCCCCTTGGAGAGCGGTTGCAGCCAGAATATTATGGGCCTATTATCGACTGGCAAAACAAAGAGAAGGTATCAAATGACACGCGAACTCAACGGTATGCGCCAAGGCGCTGCTTCAGGCAAAGCGACCTCGATGGTGATATTTCTGCATGGCTACGGGGCCGATGGCGATGATCTGATGGGGCTGGCCAAACCGCTTGCGCCCTACATGCCCGACACGGTTTTTGTTTCGCCTGACGGGCCGGAAGAATGTGCCGGAAATGAAGCGGGTCGCCAGTGGTTTTCGGTGCCGTGGATTGACAATTCAAGCGAAGAAGACGCGGTTGCCGGCATGAAAGTCGCCGTGGAAGATTTGAACGTCTATATTGATAAAATAGTTAAAGAAGAAGGCGTAAGTATCGAAAAAACCGTGCTTTTCGGGTTTTCCCAAGGCACGATGATGGCCCTGCAACTGGCCCCGCGCCGTGAAGAGGTGTTTGCGGCTGTGGTGGGTTTTGCGGGTTCGTTAATGTTGCCAGACGATTTGCGCGAAGAAGTAATTTCGCACCCGCCCGTGATGTTGCTGCATGGTGAAGATGATGACGTGATCCCGCCCGAGGCCCTGAACAAGGCCGAATTTGCCCTAAATACGCTGGGTTTTGAGGTGTATCCATATATTATGCAAAAAACGGGTCATGGCATTGCCAGCGACGGTTTAAGTGTGGCGGCCGGATTTATGCGTGAAAAACTGGGCATTGAAGGAGAGCTGCAATGAGCCGTATTCTGGACAACCATCGCCGCCCGTCTGCATCGGGGCGGGTGAAATCCGTGGTGGTTTTTTTGCACGGCTACGGCGCAAGCGGGCAGGATTTGCTGGGTTTGGCTGATCCGCTGGCACAACACATGCCCGATACGGTTTTTGTTTCGCCTGATGCGCCGGAAAAATGCATGGGCAATCCGGAAGGGTTTCAATGGTTTCCGATCCCGTGGATTGACGGCTCTAGCATCGAGGCCTCGACCGACGCAATGGAGCGCGCCGCCGATGATTTGAACGCTTATCTGGATCAGGTTATGGCAGGCGAAGGTATTATGGCCGATAAAATCGTGTTGTTCGGTTTTTCCCAAGGCACGATGATGGCCCTGCAGGTGGCGCCGCGCCGCGATACGGCGTTTGCCGGTGTGGTCGGGTTTTCCGGCCGCGTGATATCGCCCGAGCTGCTGGCCGGACAAGCCGTTAGCAAACCGCCGGTTTTACTGGTTCATGGAGATCAGGACGAGGTGGTGCCGCCGGAATCGTTAAACGAGGCAGGTGATGCGCTGACAGTGGCCGGATTTCAGGTTTACGCCCATGTGATGAAAGGCACCGGACACGCGATTGCGCCAGATGGTCTGAGCATTGCTGCCGCTTTTATGCGCGATAAACTGGGTATAAAATAAACCCGTATATTGCGGGGTTGCCAGACGATCTACAAGATATATAGTCGCCCTTAATTGAATGGGGGTGATCTTTGATGCGACCTGATTTCAGAACCGCGTTTGTTCGCCAATCCGCCGGTTTGCGCCAGTACCCTGCGCTGGTGCTAAATGCGGATTACCGCCCGCTTTGCTATTACCCGTTATCGCTCTGGAGCTGGCAGGAAGCCGTCAAGGCGTCCTATCTGGACCGGGTTGATATTTTGGCCCGATATGATCAGGTGGTGCGCAGCCCGCAGATTGAAATCCGCATTCCCAGCGTGGTGGTTTTGCGCGATTATGTAAAGCTGCAAAGCCGGGTGGCTTTTACCCGTTTTAATCTGTTTTTACGCGATGAATTTCGCTGCCAGTATTGCGGCGCAAGCGATGATTTGACCTTTGATCATGTCTTGCCGCGTTCCAAAGGCGGGCTTACCAGTTGGGAAAATGTGGTGGCGGCCTGTTCGCCTTGCAATTTGCGCAAAGCGGCCAAAAGCCTGGAAATATCCGGCATGCAGCTGCTGAAACCAGCCCACAAGCCGGATGCGGCACAGCTGCATAATCTGGGCCGTAAATTCCCGCCCAATTTCATGCATGAAAGCTGGCTTGATTTCCTTTACTGGGATGCGGAACTGGAAGAATAGCTAGGCCGAGCAGCTGGCCCCGCCCAGCACACAGAATTTGGCGCAATGGGCGTGGTTCAGGTAAACATCCCTTTCGGCCTCTTTCAGGGTGGCACCCATTTCAAAGCCCTTGGCGTAAGGTAGCAAGGTGCAGGCCAGCACCACCGGATGATCGGCCCCTTTGCGTCTGACCACCATGCGCGATCCGGCGCACATGATTTCACTGGGCGATTTTCCCAGAATTCCCCAGCACGCCGTGGTGATTTCCGGCACTTCAACGGTTTCGTCCATTTCGGGAAATAAAACACACGTGCCCGGGTTCATCGCATCAATTTTATAGCCGCGCTGCTCAAACAGTTTGGCAAAGCCGTCGCGTTCATCTTGTTGGCTTTCGCCCCATAACATCCGGCCGGCAACCGACATTTTGGCCCCGATCGAATTTAGCCAATCCATACCGGCAATGGTTTTTTCAAACGCCCCCGCGCCGCGCATTTCGTCATGGTGTTGCTGGCTGTAATGATCCAGCGAGACGCGAAATGTTAATTTATCGCCAAATTCGGCGACCAGTTCGGCAATTCCTGCCTGAATCCGGCTGCGCATCATCGGGCGCATGGCATTGGTTAAAACCAGAACCTCGTAGTCCGCCTCAAGCGCAAGCCGGCTCATGGCGTTCATTTGCGGGTTCATGTAGGGCTCGCCGCCGGTAAAGCCGATTTCACGTACCGGCCATTTTCGATCAATGATCTGGTCCAGATAGATCTGCACATCATCGGCGGTGAAATACACCAGCAGGTTATTAAAGGGCGATGAATCAATATAGCAATTCACACAGGAAATATTACAAAGCGTGCCGGTGTTAAACCACAAGGTTTCGGCCTTGCTCAGGGGAACAGATGCACGGGTTTCGCCCTTGGCAGTTATAAAGGGATGCTCGAATTTTCCAATATTAGCCCGGTTTTCTACCTGTTTAACGACTTGATGTTTCATAGAATTCTCTTTTTAAGTGGTTCTGGTAAAACTAACGTGCAATGACTGGTAATTAAAACCCTGATTGTATTGGTTTGACGGATTTGTGATGGTTAAGTGCTATAGAAGAGTTACATTTCAGGCGTAATCCCGTCAGTAAAGGCGGGATTGATTGAAGATTGTATTTAGGCAAAGGGCAAACATCATGGTTACACGCGTGATTCCGGTAGATCCGTTTGATCTGGTTATTTTTGGCGGCACGGGTGATTTGGCCAGACGTAAAATTATACCGGGGTTGTACCGGCGCTTTGTCGCAGGGCAAATTCCGGTTGGAACCCGTATAATCGGTGCGGCGCGCGGTGCGCTGACTGATGCGGATTATCGCGACCTTGCCCGCAAATCAATCGGGGA
Source organism: Paracoccaceae bacterium (assembly GCA_003535335.1). Classification (GTDB taxonomy): domain Bacteria; phylum Pseudomonadota; class Alphaproteobacteria; order Rhodobacterales; family Rhodobacteraceae; genus Profundibacter. The sequence continues at coordinate 11,266 of DOHJ01000206.1, forward strand.
ATTCGTGCAGGAAAAATCCCGCAGCCAAGAGAAAATAGAAAGTTTTGTTGCGGCACTGCATTTTTTGAAAATTGACGCCATGGCTGAAAATGGCTGGGACGATCTGGCCAAAATGGTGCGCAAAGACGTGGTGCAAGTGTTCTATTTTTCAGTCGGTCCGCGTCTGTTCGGGCCATTGGCCAAGCGGCTGAATGATCATAATATCTCTGCCGATAATGCGCGGATTGTGGTGGAAAAACCCTTTGGCCATGATTTGGCCTCGGCACAGGCATTAAATCAGGAACTGGCTGAATATTTTGACGAAAGCCAGATCTACCGGATCGATCATTATCTGGGCAAGGAAACCGTGCAAAACCTGATGGCGGTGCGGTTTGCCAATATCCTGTTCGAGCCATTGTGGAATTCACAATATGTCGACCATATCCAGATCACGGTTTCCGAAACGGTCGGGGTTGGCGGGCGTGGTGCGTATTACGATAAATCCGGTGCCATGCGCGATATGGTGCAGAACCATCTGATGCAACTGGTTTGCCTGATCGCAATGGAGCCACCGGCGCAGTTTGACCCGGATTCTGTTCGGGATGAAAAGCTTAAAGTGATCCGCGCGCTTGATACGGTTTCGCCAAATGACATTGTGCGCGGTCAGTACAGGGCGCAGGGCGATAATCCGTCCTATATTGAAGATAGCGAAAACCCCGAGAGCAAAACCGAAAGCTTTTTGGCGATGAAGCTGAAAATTTCCAACTGGCGCTGGAACGGCACCCCGTTTTATCTACGAACCGGTAAACGCTTGCGGGCGCGCAAAAGCGAAATTGCCGTGGTGTTCAAAGACCCGCCGCATATGATTTTTGGCGATAACGCCAAGCACCGTTGCAATCAGCTGCTGATCCATCTGCAACCCAACGAGGGCATGGATATGCGTGTGACCATCAAAGAACCCGGACCCGGTGGCATGCGCCTGATGGATGTGCCGCTGGATATGAGCTTTGCCGAAGCTTTGGGCGAGGCGGCAGACAATATCACCGATGCCTACGAGCGGCTGGTGATGGATGTTATCCGTGGGGATCAAACCCTGTTTATGCGTGGTGACGAGGTCGAGGCGGCTTGGGCCTGGACCGATCCTATGATAGAGGCTTGGAAAGCGCGCGGTGATTTGCCAAAGCCGTATGATCCGGGCAGTTCGGGACCGGAAGACGCGCTGATGCTGATGCACAAAGAAGGCCGGCGCTGGAGGGAGATAACCTAGATGAAAAAGATAAAATATCCTGATGTGGAAATTATGGCGCTGGATCTGGCCAATATGTTGGCCAGCGAACTACACACGGCGCTGGGCAACAAGGCGCGGGTTACTTTTGTGGTTCCCGGCGGCACCACACCGGGTCCGGTTTTTGATATTTTATCCGGTGTTGCGCTGGATTGGGACCGGGTTGATATTTTGCTCAGTGACGAGCGCTGGGTGGCGCAAACCTCGCCGCGCTCCAACACAGCGCTTTTGCACAAGCGCCTGTTGGTCGATAAGGCCGCGCGCGCTAGGCTGGTGCCGCTTTATCAAGAGGCGGATCAGCCCGAAGATGTTTTGCCCTCGCTGGCAAAGGAAATTGGCCCGCTGCTGCCGATTGATATTTTGTTGCTGGGGATGGGCGAAGATATGCACACGGCCTCGTTATTTCCCGGAGCGGACCGTTTGAGCGAGGCCTTTGAAGATCACGCACCGCTGTTGTTGCCGATGCGCGCGGATGGGGCGGGCGAGCCACGCGTGACATTGACCGCGCCGGTTTTATTGGGCGCGATGTCAACCCATATCGTGTTCACCGGCAAGGGCAAGAACAAGGCGCTAAAGGTGGCGCGCAAACTGAATGACCCCCTGAAAGCGCCGATTTCGGCCTTTTTAAAGGGTGCAACTTTGCATTGGACACCATGATGGAGGACACC
>DOHJ01000206.1:13564-17783 GCA_003535335.1 Paracoccaceae bacterium
TGATGGATATTTGGGGAAAATTGCGTCAGGCGCAAAAAAAGGCTCGGGATAGATCTATTTTGTCATTGTTTGATCGCGACAGGGCCGAAAATTTTTCAGTCCGAACCGGCGATATGTTGTTTGATTATTCCAAGACCAATATTGATTCCGACATCAAGGATTTGTTGCTGGAGCTGATTGACGAAACCGGTGTTTTACCCCGTCGCGAGGCGATGTTTTCCGGCGATAAAATAAACCAGACCGAAGGGCGTGCGGTGCTGCACACAGCGCTGCGCAATCTGGACGGTGGACCGATTTATCAAGATGGCGCTGACGTCATGCCGTCTGTTTTGGCCACGCTTGCCAGAATGGAAAAATTTGCCAATGAATTGCGCCAAGGGCATTTTGCGGGGCAGGGCGGCAAGATTAGCGATGTGGTCAATATTGGCATTGGCGGCTCGGATCTGGGTCCGGCCATGACAACTCTGGCGCTTGATCCCTACCTTGACGGGCCACGCGCGCATTTTGTTTCAAATGTGGACGGGGCGCATATTGACTATATTTTAAAGGGGCTTGATCCGAAAACGACGCTGGTGATTGTGGCCTCGAAAACCTTTACCACCATTGAAACAATGACAAATGCACGGATTGCATTTGACTGGATGGCGGCAAAGGTAACGGATCCGGCGGCGCAATTTGTGGCTATTTCAACGGCCAAAGAAAAAGCCGGAGCCTTTGGCATAGCGCCGCAGCGGGTCTTTGGTTTTGCCGATTGGGTTGGCGGGCGCTATTCGTTGTGGGGGCCGATTGGTTTGTCCCTGATGTTGGCAATCGGGCCTGATGATTTTCGCGATTTCCTGCGCGGGGCACAGGCGATGGACCAGCATTTTCAATCGGCTGATCCGTCTGAAAACATGCCGATCCTGCTGGCGCTGCTTGGCATCTGGCACAACCAGATTTGCGGCTATTCAACCCGCGCAGTATTGCCTTATGATCAACGCCTGGTTCGGCTTGCGGCCTATCTTCAGCAGCTGGAAATGGAAAGCAACGGCAAATCTGTTGCCATAGACGGAACCCCGTTGCGTCATGGTAGCGGGCCTGTGGTTTGGGGCGAGCCGGGCACCAATGGCCAACACGCTTTTTATCAATTAATTCATCAAGGTACGAATGTTGTTCCATGTGAATTTATGGTGGCGGCCAATGGCCATGAACCAGACCTGAAAGCCCAGCATCAGCTGTTGATGGCAAATTGTCTGGCCCAATCCGAGGCTTTGATGCTGGGGAGATCTTATGAGGTGGCCCGCGAAATGATGAAAGCCAAGGGGTTGGCCGGTGCCGAGCTGGAGCGGCAGGCCCGCCACCGGGTATTTGCCGGAAACCGGCCCTCAACCACATTGATTTACCCGAAATTGACACCATTTGTTTTGGGTCAGATACTGGCGCTTTACGAGCACCGTGTGTTTGTTGAAGGGGTGGTTCTGGGCCTGAATTCATTTGATCAATGGGGGGTGGAGCTGGGCAAAGAGTTGGCCACGGCACTGCAACCTGTTGTCAGTGGAAAACAGAGCGCGGATGGCAAAGATGGCTCAACCCGAATGCTGCTGGATTACATGATGCAGCAGAGGTTTTAAGCTAACGGTCATCGAACAGCTGCGCAGAATTGCTTTAACCTTAATTAAGCACAATTTCCTGCAATAGATATTTGCGGTTTTTCTGATGCCGCTGGGCCAGTTTATGGGCCTTTTTACCACGGGCGATTTGACGGGCCGGGGTTTGCCTGCATGAAATGAAATCATGCCATTTTGCTCCGAATATCAATTCAAGTTCGGCTTTTGCCGCAGGCTCGATTGCCTTGATGGTTTCATTTCCCAAATAAAGGCTCTCGGCCGGTGCGCCGTTTGCAAACAGGATTTCATGATTTTCCATCAACAGGTGGTAATAGACAATCGCGCCGGTTTTCGGCGCAGGGGCAAGCGTGATGCCGGCAATATCCAGTAAATCTTTGGCAGCGACCAGAACTTCGGTCTGATCATACATGCGTTTGGCAATTTTCGAGCTGACCAGAATGCGGTGATGGCGCGAAAGTTTAATATCGCGTGTTGGCATACCGTTGCCCAATGCGCCGGCAGAAATATGCACGGCTCTCAGGGCAGGGTTGGCCTGTATGGCAGGCGCAGTTTGGCGTTTGGCCCAGATCCATTTGATTGCTTGTGGCCCGTGATCTTTGGTTAACAACAGATCCCCCGCGCGCAGCCGTTCAATTTGCACAGCGCCAGTCGGGGTCGCCAGCTTGGTGTTTTGGGTAAAACAAACATTGGTTGTGCCCGGTGTCGGGGTTTGGTCATTGATGAAATTGTCGTTTCCGTCACGCTGGATTGAAAATCCGTCAATGTCATTGCCAAAATCTTCGCCCGAGCCGACCTGTGTGGCGGTTGCGGAAAAGCCGCTGTAATCATTGGGCGGATCATCCAGCGCATCGCCATTAAATGTCGCCTGCACATATTCGTCATTTGCCGGATCATACAAAACCACATTATCGCCGCCATTGTTGATCAGCGGCGCAGCGCGGCCCGCATCAAAAAACAGATCATCCGGATTGCCGCTGGTGGGCAGACTGCCGCCGGCCTGAACGCCTGTTATCACCATGGCTTGGGCACCGGGTTGCAAGATGGTGCCGGGCGGAAAGGTGAACCAGTTGCCCGCACCAGCATCCCAAAGCTGCAAGCCCGAAATATCTATGGCCGCAGCAGAGCTGTTGTAAATCTCGACAAATTCGTCGGTATGATTGGCTGTGCCGCTTGCATCCGTATCAAAATTATTGGCCCCGTTGGGATCAGCAAGAACTTCATTGATAACGATGCCGCCAAGAAGAGTGTCTGCCATAACACATGCTGCCTTTTGAAATTACAAACCGGTATTTATAAACAGGCACCCCAAATCTGTGGTGTCTGGACTAATTTATTAGCATGGCAGCTATAGCAATAAATAACGTCTAGCCCTGAATGTTCAAGACCAACATCTATTTTTTTTGATCTAGACGCAAATTTACAACCAGCCGAAATGTAATCGAAAATATGGCAAGCTCTTTTCATCACCAGCTTTTTATTGACAATTCCTGTGTTATTTAGCATATCCGTCACTGTAATTCAGCAAGTTGAATATGTAAGTAAAATTGTTACTGGGAAGGGGACAATCACATGACATTGGACTGGAAAATCGGAGGGGTGGCGTTGGGCTTTGTGTTCTTCCTTGCTGTTCTTCTTGTAAAACCGATAGGGGTATCGACACAGTTCGTTATTACCAACGCGATCATCTGGAATGCGGTGGATGATACCATCATTACCAAGGATGATGCGGGTAACTACAGCTCGACAAACACCTATCTGGCAAAATCCAAGGGTAAATACGCCAAAAACGCCGATAATCCGTTAAACTACAGCTTTGTTTTCGTGATTGCGATGATGGTTGGGGCCGCAGTTTCCGGGCTGGGCCGCAAGCAAACCATGAGCGAGCGCCGTGTGCCGGCAATTTGGGCCGCCAATTTCGGAAATAGCATTGCCAAGCGCTACGTTGGCGTCTGCATTGGCGGATTTATCGTGATCTATGGCGCGCGTCTGGCCGGGGGCTGTTCTTCGGGGCACATGATGTCGGGGATGATGCAGACCTCGATTTCGGGCTATATTTTCGCGCTTGGTGCGTTTGCGGTGGCTATTCCAACCGCGCTGATTTTGTTTAGAAGGGGCTAAATTATGACTATGGTAATTGTTTATGCGATCATCGTTGGCGTGCTGTTTGGTTTTGTTCTGGACCGTGTCGGGGCGACAAACCCTAATTTCATCATTAAAATGCTGAACTTTAAAAACCTGCATTTGATGAAGGCGATCCTGATGGGCATTGGCACCGGTTCGGTTTTGATGTTTGGCGGTCAGATGCTGGGTTTTGTTGATGTAATGCACATGTCGGTAAAAACCGCCTATATCGGCGTTTTGGTCGGCGGTGGCATCATGGGATTTGGTTGGGCATTTTCGGGGTTTTGTCCGGGAACGGCCCTGACGGCCGCGGCATCGGGGCGCAAGGACGCGCTGTTTTTTATCGGTGGTGGTCTGGCCGGTGCGCTGGCCTATATGCTGACGTTTGATGCGGTAAAAGACACCGGATTGCTGGAGAAAATTGCCGGTGGCAAGGTGACGTTGGGCACGATACCGGGGTCCAAATTCGACGGTTTCACTGCCATTCAAGG
>DOHJ01000026.1 GCA_003535335.1 Paracoccaceae bacterium
ACAATATGGATGGTGCCGCCGGTGCGGTGGCCAACGCGGCCGGACATTCCAAAGCATTCCGAAATCACACCCTGACCGGCAAAAGCAGCATCGCCGTGCAAAAGCAGCGGAATAACCGAAGAACGTTCGCGATCATGCAGTTGGTCTTGTTTGGCGCGCGATTTCCCCAGCACAACCGGGTTCACGGCCTCAAGATGGCTGGGGTTGGCGGTGAGTGACAGGTGAACTGATTCACCGCCGAATTCACGATCAGAAGATGCGCCAAGGTGGTATTTTACATCACCCGATCCGTCCACATCTTCGGGCTTGAAACTACCGCCTTGAAATTCGTTAAAAACCGCGCGGTACGGTTTTGCCATCACATTCACCAGCACCGAAAGACGCCCGCGATGGGGCATGCCAATGACAATTTCCTTGGCACCCAGATCACCACCGCGCTTGATGATCTGCTCCATGGCAGGGATCAGGCTCTCGCCGCCATCCAGACCGAAACGTTTGGTGCCCATATATTTGACATGCAGGAATTTTTCAAAACCTTCGGCCTCAACCAGTTTATTCAGGATCGCCTTGCGCCCTTTGCGGGTAAATTGGATTTCTTTGCCATAGCCTTCGATGCGTTCCTTTAACCAACCGGACTGCTCAGCGTTGGAAATATGCATATATTGTAGTGCAAAAGTGCCGCAATAAGTGCGTTTGACGATCTCAATGATTTGGCGCAAGGTTGCAATTTCAAGACCCAGAACGTTATCCAGAAATATCGGACGATCCATGTCAGATTCTGTGAACCCGTATGAAACGGGATCCAGTTCGGGATGATGCGTTCGACCCTCAATTCCCAATGGATCAAGATCGGCGGACAAATGGCCGCGAATACGATAAGCGCGGATGATCATCAGCGCGCGGATACTGTCCAGAACTGCGCGTTTAATTTGATCATCGGAAACCGAGATGCCTTTTTCATTCGCCTTGGCCGAAATTTTCTCGGCAGCTTTAGCTGGCTCAACCTCAGGGGGCCATTGGCCATCTAATGCATTTGTCAAATCATCATTTGGAACCGGAGGCCAATCGGTCCGCGCCCAGCTAGGCCCCGAGGCTTTGGCCTGAATATCAGCGCTGTTATCATCCAGTTCTTTGAAAAATACCTGCCATACAGCGTCAACAGCGGCCGGATCACCGGCATATTTCGCATAAAGCTTCTCGATATACTCCGCGTTATGTCCTTGTAGAAAGGAAGAATCGTGGAGCTCGTCGTTGGTGGGGTGCTCAGTCATTGATCGTCCTTATTCGGTTCGGAATAGATTTTAGTGGGCGCTAACACACCAAAGAGTGAAAGAATGCCAAGGCAGATTATGCAAAATATGGCGAAATACTCGCCCAGTTTTTCCCCCTGCGTGGAGATGCCGGATGAAGCGCCGCCTATCGAGGCTGCCATGCTAAAAAGCATCCATACCAACACAAGCAGGCCCGCGAGCGGCAAGAGCCCCCAGACTGGATGAAAACCTGCATCTCGCAGCCGCATAGAGAGGACAAAGGGCAGACCTAAAAGAAGCAATGCCACTCCATGCCAAGCCCCCGCCTCAAGGAAACTACACGAACAGAATGATCGAGAGACAAAAAAAACAAGGGCGCAGGAAACCAGCCCGCCAAAATATATGGCAAAGGGAAAACGTTTCATGTGCCAGGCCCGAATGGATATATTGCGCCCGGTTGTCATGTCACCCAATTGCTTCCATCACAGCTTCGCCAAGACCCGCAGGGCTTTCGGCAACCACAATTCCGGCACTGCGCATGGCTTCGATCTTGCTTTCAGCATCGCCCTTGCCACCGGCAACAATCGCGCCTGCATGGCCCATGCGACGACCCGGAGGGGCAGTGCGGCCAGCAATAAAGCCAGCAGTCGGTTTCCAGCGGCCTTTTTTCTTTTCATCGGCCAAAAATTGCGCGGCTTCTTCTTCGGCGGATCCGCCAATTTCACCGATCATGATGATGCTTTTGGTTTCGTCATCGGCCAAAAACATTTCCAGCATGTCGATAAATTCTGTGCCCTTGATCGGATCACCACCAATGCCGACAGCGGTCGATTGGCCAAGGTCGTTATCGGTGGTTTGCTTGACGGCCTCGTAGGTTAACGTGCCGGAACGGGACACAACACCGCAGGAGCCGCGTTTGTGGATGTGGCCGGGCATAATGCCGATTTTACAGGCATCAGGTGTGATCACGCCGGGGCAATTTGGCCCGATCAGGCGCGAGTTCGAACCGATTAACGCGCGGTTCACCTTCATCATATCCAGTACCGGAATGCCTTCGGTGATGCAGATGATCAGCTCGATTTCAGCGTCAATCGCCTCGAGGATACCATCGGCTGCAAAGGGTGGCGGCACATAAATCACCGATGCGTTTGCGCCGGTGATTTCGCGCGCCTCATGCACCGAATTGAACACAGGTAAATCAAGATGGGTTTGCCCGCCCTTGCCCGGTGTCACGCCGCCAACCATTTTGGTGCCGTAAGCGATGGCTTGTTCCGAGTCAGACGTGCCTTGGCTTTGCGTAAAACCCTGACAGATTACCTTGGTGTTCTCG
>DOHJ01000023.1:0-4704 GCA_003535335.1 Paracoccaceae bacterium
CACGTATCTGAGACTGTTCTGTTGTAGCCCACCAGTTCTTAAGACCTTCTGTAATTCGGACTTTCGCGGGTGATTTTCACATCATGCACATGGCTTTCCTTTAGGCCAGCCGATGTGATGCGGACAAATTCGGCATTCCTGCGCATTTCCTCAACCGTGGCGCAACCGGTATAGCCCATTGCAGCGCGCAAACCGCCAACCAGTTGGTGAATAACCGTGCCGGCCGGACCTTTGTACGGCACTTGGCCTTCGATGCCTTCTGGCACCAGTTTATCACTGGCCGCATCCTTTTGGAAATAGCGGTCAGCCGAGCCGCGCGCCATCGCGCCAAGACTGCCCATTCCACGGTAACTTTTAAAGCTACGGCCTTGATATAAAATGATTTCTCCGGGGCTTTCGTCGGTTCCGGCAACCATTGAACCAACCATGGCACAGCTGGCACCAGCCGCGATTGCCTTGGCAAAATCACCGGAAAATTTGATGCCGCCATCCGCGATGATCGGCGTGCCGGTTTCGGCAGCCCCCTTGGCGCTGTCGATAATCGCGGTCAGCTGTGGCACACCCACACCGGCCACAATCCGCGTTGTGCAAATCGAGCCCGGCCCGATACCGACCTTGACCGCATCAGCCCCCGCACCAATCAGCGCGCGGGTGGCCTCGGCCGTGGCTACGTTGCCCGCCATGATTTGCACATTGGGGAACGCTTTTTTGGCTTGTTCAACCGAAATGGCGACACCTTCGGAATGGCCATGCGCCGTGTCGATCACAATCATATCCACGCCGGCATCGGCCAAGGCTTGCGAGCGCTCAAAGCCCGCATCGCCAACCGTGCTGGCCGCCGCCACCCGCAAACGGCCCAGATCATCCTTGCTGGCTGTCGGGTTCAGCACGGCCTGTTCAATATCCTTGATCGTCATCAAACCGGTCAGCTTGCCGCCACCGTCAGTGATCAGCAGTTTTTCAATCCGGCGGGCCTCCATCAGCGATTTGGCCTCGTTAATATCAACGGGTTCGCGTAAAATCGCCAGATTGTCATGGCTCATCATTGCCGAAACCGGTGTTTTTTCGTCCGAGGCAAACCGCATGTCGCGGTTGGTGACAATGCCAACCACCCTGCCCGTTTCGTCAACCACCGGAAAACCCGTAACGCGGTAACGTTCCTGCAAGGCCTTGGCGTCGGCCAGTGTCTGGTTCGCCGTCAAGGTGATCGGATTATAAACCACGCCGCTTTCAAATCGTTTGACGCGGCGCACTTGGCGGGCCTGTTCCTCGATGTCCAGATTGCGGTGGATCACGCCCATGCCGCCGGCCTGCGCCATGGCGATTGCCATGCGGTCTTCGGTGACGGTGTCCATTGCCGAACTCAGCAACGGGATATTCAGGCGGATTGTTTTGGTCACTCGGGTCGAGGTGTCAGCGGTTGAGGGCAGCACTGAGGATGCGGCCGGAACCAGCAAAACATCGTCAAATGAGAAAGCGTCGCGAATCTCCATCGGGTCTCTCCTTGGATGAGATCATTTGACGCGTCCCTATTTCATGAATCCGTCCCAAGGGAAAGGGGCTGACGCAAGTTTTTACAGATTCGCGCGGATCAATCTGTGTTCAGTCAGTCAAACCCGGCGAACTCGCGCAGCTTGATATAACTTTCAATCGTTGCGTGATTTTTTTCAACCTTCACCCCGAATTTTTTAAGATAACTAAAAGCCCGCGACAGGCTTTCCGGTTTAATCCCGAGCCGGCCTGCAATTAGAACCTTGTCAAAGGGCAATATCACGTCGCATTTATCCGTTTCGCACGCACATAATTCACACAAAAATTGCGCCACCCGTTGCGCGGCTGTGTTGGCCTTTAGTTGCTCGACCTGAATAACCAGCGAATGAAGATGCGCAAAGGTTGCCGCCAAAATCGACAAGGCCAGATCAGGTTCCTTGCGCATTAAATCCATGTAGAGCTTTGCCGGAATGCGGATTAATTCACATTCTGTGCTGGCTTCGGCCGAAACCGGAAAACTGCCGCCTTTAAAGGCCGCGGCCTCGCCGAAACTGTGGCCTTTGGTTAAAACCGTGACCACGGCCTCGGCACCGGATGGGGCGATGCGAAACAGTTTTAGCCAGCCCGAAAGCACGATATAGATGAAATCCGCATTATCACCCTGAATGAAAATCGTCTGGTGCCGGTCAAAATGTTTGATCGTTGAATGCGCTAAAATCTCGGCTGTAATATCAGGTGGTATTGTGGCCAGCAAAACAGACTTTCTAGCGATCGCGACAAATTCAGGCTTCATTAGATGTATCCGTCTTCATTAAATAGATATTCAATTATCCAGCGCGGCAACACACTGAAATCTGTTTTGTACATTCACAAATAAGCTAAATTTTGCCGGAATGATACATTTGGTCAAAAATAAATTTTCCTTTTCTTAACATAAGTTAAGCGTCACTTAATCCAGATACCTTATAATAATAATCAGGATAAACCAGAGGAGAAAGCTATGTTTACAAGAAGAGCCGCATTAATGGGTGCCGCAGTGGTTGCTGCAACCCCGTTTGTCGTGTCCAAGGCGTCTGCCGACAGTGAATCGATGGATACATCCGGTGCCAAACCGGTTGATCTGTCGTCCCTGCCCCGGGTCAAGCAAAAACTGGCCGTGCCGCCTTTGGTGCACGAGCACGAACAGATTGCCACCAGTGGTCCGAAAATCGTTGAGTTTGAAATGACGATTACCGAAGAGGAAATCGAAGTGGACGACGGCGTCTTTATGCAAGCCATGAGCTTTAACGGCTCTATCCCCGGCCCGATGATGGTGGTGCATCAGGACGATTATCTGGAACTGACCCTGATCAACCCCGAAGAAAACGAATTACAACATAACATCGATTTCCACGCCTCAACCGGTGCGCTTGGCGGCGGTGGTCTGACGTTGATCAATCCGGGTGAAAAGGTAACCCTGCGCTTTCGGGCAACCCGTCCGGGCACATTCATTTACCACTGCGCCCCCGGTGGGCCAATGATCCCGTGGCACGTGGTTTCCGGCATGGTTGGCGCGATTATGGTTCTGCCGCGCGATGGTCTGAGGGATCAAAACGACAAACCGATCAGTTACGACAAGGTCTATTACGTCGGTGAAAATGATTTCTACATTCCCAAGGATGAAAACGGCGAATATAAACGCTATGAGAGCGCCGGTGACGGCTATGATGATATGGTCGATGTCATGCAGGGTTTGATCCCCACGCACGAGGTTTTCAACGGCCGTGTTGGTGCGCTAACCGGAGCAGGTGCGATGACGGCCAAGGTTGGCCAGCGGGTTTTGTTTATCCATTCACAAGGCAACCGCGACACCCGCCCCCATATCATCGGCGGCCATGGTGATCAGGTTTGGGAATTGGGTAAATTCAACAATAAACCCGATGTTGATCTGGAAACCTGGTTTATCCGTGGTGGCTCGGCCGGTGCGGCGTTGTATAAATTTCTGCAACCGGGCGTTTATGCCTATGTAAACCACAACTTGATCGAGGCGGTTAATCTGGGTGCCACCGGCCATATCGTGGTTGACGGCGACTGGGACAATGACCTGATGGAGCAGGTTTCTGCACCAACCCCGATCTAGGGGCGATAAAAATTTGGGGTGGCCGGTTTGGCCTCCCCTGACATTTTTACAGGAGTATGACTGATGAAACGCGTGGCTGGTTTGACCGTTTTCGGGGGTGTGGTTGGTGTTGTGGCTGTGGTTGGCTATCTGAATGCCGACAGGCTGTTTCCGGCCGAGATTACCGACCTGCCGCAAACCGTGGAAATTCCCGCCGGCGATTTTGACTTTCGCATGACCGGACAGTTCAGGATTGGCAATCATATTGTCGACGCTCCTTTGGAAAAAATCAAATCCGCGCCGGCGTTTTTAGTGATGAAATACCACGTTAGCCAAGCCGAATATGATCTGTGCGTGGCCGATGGTGTCTGTGACAAAACCGTTGTCAAACCCGATAAAAATCTGCCGCAAGCCGCGATCAGTTTTTATGACGCAAGGGCCTATGCCGAATGGTTTAGCAAGAAGACAAAACGCAAATGGCGCCTGCCCAGCGCACTTGAATGGCAGCGTTATGCCGGTGATCAGTTTGTGGATCTGTCGTTTGGCGATCTGGATGACAAAGATAATCCGGCCAAACGCTGGCTGGCTGAATATGCCCAGCAAACGGCCCTGCGCACCGAACCGGATCTAAATTTACGCCCAATCGGTGCCAAGGGTGTAAATAATTTTGGCGTTGCCGATATTGCCAGTAATATCTGGGAATGGACCGATACCTGTTATTACAATGTGGCGCTGGACAAAGATGGCCAGACCGTGCTGGAGCGCTTTGAAAACTGTGCCGTGCGCGCGGTCGAGGGCAAGCACACAGCCTTTATCATCGAATTTGTGCGCGACGCCAATGTTGGCGGTTGTGCTGTTGGAGTGCCGCCTGATTTTCTGGGTTTTCGACTGGTTCTTGAGTCCTGAATCCGGCCGCCGTATAACAATAAGTTAACAATCTGGCTGATATTTTTGCCAAATATCAACACAAAAGATGACAAAACCGGTTTATTGGGCCAAACTACCTCTCATAAATATAAAAAGTTCTGGGAGGAACATAAAATGGCTTTTAAATTCAAGGAAAAATATGGCAACTTTATTGGTGGCAAATTTGTTGATCCGGTAGATGGCAAATA
>DOHJ01000023.1:5030-6135 GCA_003535335.1 Paracoccaceae bacterium
TAGATGGCAAATATTTCGACAATATCACACCGGTAAACGGATCCGTCCTGTGCCGGATTGCGCGCTCGAACGCCAAAGATATCGAACTGGCGCTGGATGCCGCCCACGCCGCCAAAGATGCATGGGGCGCCACCAGCGTGACCGAGCGCAGCGCCGCATTGTTAAAAATCGCCGACATCATGGAGGCAAACCTTGCCACACTGGCCGAAGCCGAAACATGGGATAACGGCAAGCCGATCCGCGAAACTACGGCCGCCGATATCCCGCTGGCCGTTGATCATTTCCGCTATTACGCCGGTGTAATCCGCGCCCAAGAAGGCACCATGAGCGAAATTGACGCTGACACAGTCGCCTATCATTTTCAGGAACCGCTGGGCGTGGTTGGCCAGATCATCCCGTGGAATTTCCCAATTCTGATGGCCGCCTGGAAGCTGGCCCCCGCCCTGGTTGCCGGTAACTGTGTGATTTTGAAACCGGCAGAACAAACGCCGGCCTCGATCATGGTTTTGATGGAACTGATCGCTGATGTTCTGCCGGCTGGCGTGCTGAACGTGGTGAACGGCTTTGGGCTTGAGGCCGGAAAACCGCTGGCCACCTCGACCCGGATTGCCAAAATAGCCTTTACCGGCGAAACCACCACGGGGCGTTTAATTATGCAATATGCCGCCGCCAACATCATCCCTTCCACCGTCGAGCTGGGCGGCAAATCGCCAAACATTTTCTTTAAGGATGTGATGAATGAGGATGACGCATTTCTGGACAAGGCCATTGAGGGTCTGGTGCTGTTTGCCTTTAATCAGGGCGAGGTTTGCACCTGCCCGTCACGCGCGATTATCCACGAGGATATTTATGATGCCTTCATGGCAAAATGCCTAACACGCATTGAGGCCATCGTGCAGGGTGATCCGCTGGATTTCAACACCATGGTCGGCGCGCAAGCATCAGAAGAGCAGTTTGAAAAAATCATGTCCTACATGGATATTGGTCGCAAAGAAGGGGCCGAGGTTCTAACCGGCGGGGCTGCAACCGAGCTGGATAACAAAACCAGCGGCGGTTATTACGTGCAGCCAACCGTATTTAAGGGCCACAATAAAATGCGGATTTT
>DOHJ01000023.1:6513-10642 GCA_003535335.1 Paracoccaceae bacterium
GAAGAAGCGTTGGAAATTGCCAATGACACGCTTTACGGTTTGGGGGCCGGTGTCTGGACCCGCGATGGTAGCCGCGCCTACCGGATGGGGCGCGCGATCAAGGCTGGACGTGTCTGGACCAATTGCTATCATGCCTACCCTGCCCACGCGGCATTTGGCGGCTATAAACAATCCGGTGTCGGGCGCGAAACCCACCTGATGATGCTGAACCACTATCAGCAAACTAAAAACCTGCTGGTCAGCTATAATCCAAACAAGCTGGGTTTCTTCTAGGTTTTCCAAGCGGCTAACCAACAAGGTGAAACGCCCGAAACATGCACGTGTCCCGGGCGTTTTTACAGATTTCCAAAAATGACGTGGCGTCACAAAAACAACCTCAAAAAATCACATATTTTTCCTTGAATTTTCAGGCATGTATTCCCAACTACAAGGCATCAGGCAGGCAGATTTGGCCAACACATAAAACCGCCGGTATCCACCGAATAAACCAGCTAAAACAAAGGGTTAATCATGTCTAAACACTCAAAAAATCTGCGGCTGACCGCAGTATCCGGGATGGTCGCACTGGCCATGGGCAGCATTGCTATTGCGTCAGAATCCCCCAAGGCACCCGGTGGCACAGATACATCCATCATGCTGCATTTTCCCGGTGCTATTCGTGATTCAATCAACCAACAAGTGGCGGCTAAATTTGCTGAAAGCTCTGGCAAGACCATTCACTCTGAATATCAGCGCAGCGGTGGCTTTTCCAAGGCAATCAAGGCCAGCATTGCCGAGGGCGCGTTGGGTTTTAATCTGGTTGTCACTTACGGTCGCACCGGTGAAACACCTCCGGGCCGCGACATTTTTAAACACCTGAACAATGCCCGTGATTTGTTGCAGCCCCTGCCCGATCATCTGAAAATGGCCCCTGAATTTGCCGCCCTTGCCGATACCGGCGCTGGCCAGTTGATGGTGCCGTATGTTGGCCTGATGGCGATCACTTATAATCCAAAACTGATCGATACCGCCGATGTGCCCAAAAGCTGGGCCGAGCTGGCAAATTTCAGCGGTGATCTGGCGGTGCCGGGCCGTGGTTGTTTTGCCATGCGCACCCTTGCTTCGCTTTATGATGTTGTCGGTGTCGAAAAATTTGAAGCCATTGTAAAAACCGCCAAAATCCCGGCCATGCAAACCATGAAGGATGATCCACGCAAAGGCAACGATCGCCCGTTCAGCGGCTGTGGCGTGGTTGATCAGGTGCTTGAGGGCAGTCATCAGGTGGCCATTGGCCCACTGGTTGGTCCCAACATTATGGCTGCGATAAATGATGGAACGCTTGGCGTGATCTGGCCCAGCGAGGGCGCGATTGCCTTTCCTTACATTATGGCCGTGAAAAAAGACCCGGGCAAAGCCGATATGGCGCTGCTGGATTTCATCGCCAAGGATGACGTCATGCAACAGATGTTTGTTGATTACGGCATCAGCTCGACCCTTGAGGGTGGCAAGGTTAGCACGCTGATCAAGGATAACGATTTCAAATTCCGTTTTGTACCGATGGCCAATAAAATGAACCCCGAGGTGCACCAGGATATCATTGCCATTGTGGAAAGAAACAAACCACAATAAGCCAACTCACGGACCGCAATGATGGGGTGCCTGCAGCAATGTGGGCACCCTTTTATTTGTTTGGAGTTTGCACGGCGAGCGATAAACTATAGGGCATACAACACATATAATCGCAAAATCGGAGCTTAATATGACGATCCCAAAGGCAAACCAGGTTCAGGCCACCAAAGCTGCCTTGCAACTGATCAAGGAAATTATCGCCGACCATGGGCCGGTTATTTTTCACCAGTCCGGCGGCTGCTGTGATGGATCGGCCCCGATGTGCTACGCCGATGGTGATCTGATCATTTCCGACAATGACGTACAAATGGGTGAAATCGGTGGCGCGCCTTTTTACATTAGCGGCCAGCAATACGAGGCCTGGAAACACACCCGCCTGACCATCGACGTGATTAACGGGCGCGGCGGCATGTTTTCACTGGATAACGGCCGTGGCAAACGGTTCATCACCAGATCGGATTTGTGTGAAACGCTTTAAATGGTCTGCCCGAAACTTCTTGATAATTGTCAAATCTGAGGCTGTTCCAAATTACACGGAGATTATGACATGGCATCGTCATGAGCCTGCGAAAAATTAATTTTTGAAATATGTCTTGCAAATTTGCGCCACGCTTTTACTATCGCCTTACTGGTAGTGATTATTTTCAATCACTACGCTAGGACTTTCCCAGCATATTATCCCATCTTGAATGTTGTTTATCGCCGTTTTTACGGCCGTATTTGGCGTGTAGATGGAACAATCTAGAGCGTAAACCGCACGAATTTCGCGCATACTTTCAATGTTTTGCAGGAAATTCTGCCCGTGCATTCGTGAACAAAAAGGGAAATGAAATGAATAAACTCAAATTAGCTGCACTTTCAACACTTCTGGCCTCATCCTTTGCGATTCAAAGCCAAGCGCATGGCATCTGGGTTGCTGATCGCCATGACAATCTGGCAATTGTCTATGGTGATGGCTCCGACGAGGGTTACAAACCTGAAAAGGTGGTCTCGTTGTCGGGCAAAAAGGCCGATATGTCTGCTGGTGAAATCACCCGTAACGATCAGGACGACCACATTCTTTTCACCGCTGCTGACGACACAGCCTACATAACGGCCGAATTTGTCAGCGGGCACTGGAGCCAAGACAAGGACGAGAAGTGGCACAATGTTCCCAAGGATCAACTCGAGGGTGCCCTTAAAGGTGGATATTATGTAAAATACACCACAGGAATCCTTAAAAATCTGGGTGCCCTGCCGCAATTGCAAAATCACACGCTAGAGATTTTAGCGCTGGTTGATCCGACAACCCTGAAGATGGGTGACTATCTACCGGTTCAGGTTTATTTTCAGGGAAATCCTCTGGCAGATGCGGAATTGATCGCGGATTATGTCACGGACCGTGATAATAAACTAAAAACGGATTCAAAGGGTTACGTGACAATCAAGGTGCGCAACAATGGCCTTAATGTCTTGGCCATTAACCATAACCAAGAGGTGACGGGGGATCCCAAAGCCGACAAATACGGCTATTTTTCAACCCTTTCATTTGTGGCGGCCAGTGACTAAAGTCCCGGGCTGATTTATCGGAATCTTAGTACCTGACGACCCAATCAGGGTTCTGCACATTCACAGCTTCTGTCCGGTTGCAAAGCCGGACAGATCTCGCTCGGTTGCGCTTCGTCGCAGCTGCACCTGCAGCAAAACGGGTAGGCATTTGGTGGTGAAAACCAATACAAGTTTCGATTTCGAATTGAATCGAAAAGCAACACTCTGCGCGGTTGTGCGTTCGTAAAAGACAGCGTCATGTGGTTCAAGTATACGTCGACTTTTATAAGATCAGCCTCAAGCCGTCGCTGCTCCGGATTTTTTGGCCAAATCCCCCGTCACCCACTCCATCACCGTGCGGTAAACCAGATATAAAATCACCGGTGTGCCAATCAACAGCCCGGCGTAAACGCCAATCAGCGACAATACCCCGTGCCGCAATGCCCGCCCGCGCCGCGGGGCTTCGCATATCTTCCAGCAGCACCATCGGACGCGCCGTCAGTTTCACCAGATAAAACCCGAAAAACCACAGGAAATATCCGGTAGAAGCCGCCAACATCAGATCACCAATATCTTCGGATAACCACTCCAATTGATCCGCAGCCGCGCGCCAGCCCAAGGCCAGAGACATAAAGCCGAGGCAAACGGGGAAAACAGCAGGCGGGGTTTGTCGCCAGAGAGGGGTTTTAATTAACAATGTTATCTTTGCTCCAGTGGATTTTACCGAACCGGTCCAATCGTCGCCCCCCCCGAAGCTATTGGATCCATTGGTATAATTACGTGGCCAGTTACGGTTTTATTGCAGGTCTCATTCTGCTTTGCCCCATATTGGATCGGAGCATATTTTATGTCCAGAGCCAAACTTCTTATTTGGCATCGGCACGCAAAATCTTTTTTCTGTTTTCAGGAATTGCGCTAATTTCAACACCGGTAAAAACATGCATCGTGGTCATCTGCCGGTCCACCACAGCATGGTCCGAAACCCAGCGCTCCA
>DOHJ01000032.1 GCA_003535335.1 Paracoccaceae bacterium
TAGACGCCGCCGTGTTATAGGTTTTTTTAATGCTGGTATGTTCCCCTCTTCATTTGCCGCAGCACGATCCGAGTGCAGCATTATTATTGGTAGACCCGCTGATTTTTCGCGGAGCATTTTAATGGCAAGCTGGTCATCAATTTCCGTTAGCTGTTGATCAATAAGTGAAACCCCAACATCGTTAATATTTACATTTTCGATCGCTTCAAGAGTTTCAACACAATGCGTCTTAATTCCTAAAAGGGTTAGTTGCTTAAGCAAAATCGTGCGCCCTTCATTCTGATCGCTAACAACAAGAGCATTCTTTATTTTGGTTAGTGTTTCATTTGGTGCAATCAACGCAGGCGCTACAACAGGTAATGTGATGTGAAAACCAAAACATGCGCCTTCGCCTTCAACCGAATCAACCCATATTTCGCCGTTCATAAGCTCGACCAGCTGTTTGGTAATCGCCAGACCCAGACCCGTACCATCATACTTGCGGTTGCGATCATCTTCGACCTGATTGAACTGGCCAAAAACATGCTCAACCATACTTTCAGGGATGCCAATTCCAGTATCTTCGATTGTGATGTGAATTCGGGTCATCCCCGTCTGATCCACCTCAAGGCCAACAACCCGGATTAAGACATGTCCTTTGTCTGTAAATTTTACCGCGTTACCAATTAAATTTGTGAGTATTTGACGAATTCGGCCAGGATCTCCAGTATACTGGGTGGGTAAAAACATGTCGAAATCCACTAGAATTTCCAAATCCTTACCCTGAATCGTCGGCTGCATTAGCATCACGGTTTCATGGATACTGCGTTCCAAATCAAAGTTTTCGGAAATCAACGTGAGCTTGTCAGCTTCAATTTTTGAATAATCAAGAACGTCATTAATAATAACCAGCAAGGCTTCGCCAGAATTCTTAATTGTTTCGGCATATAATTGCTGTTCTTCATCCAGATTAGTGTCGCTTAGTAAATCTGCCATCCCGACAACGCCATTCATTGGCGTGCGAATTTCATGGCTCATATTGGCCAGAAAGGCGGATTTGGCCCGGTTTGCTGCCTCTGCTTTGCTGCGGGCTTCTTTCAGATCAGCCTCATACCGAATTGTATCGGTGATGTTTAATGCCAGCGATACAGTATCGCCATCGCTGGCACGCCGATCGACCAGCTTGATATATTCTCCGTTCCAAAGCCGAATTGTTCGAGGTTCAATTGTTTCGGCATGCCAGCGGACCTGTAATTCCTTGCGCCAATCAAGCGGGGCTTTATCTTCTATATCAACAATGCCCTCTTCCACAAGCAACTGGATAACACGGTCATAGCTAACCCCCGTACGCATTTCTTCCAGCCCGTCAAAAACCGAAAGATACGCGTGATTTGCAGAAACCATACAATCATTTGCATCAAATACTGCAAACCCGTCCTGAATGGTTTCAATTGAATCCCACAGGCGGCGTTCGGCTATATCCACTTTATGATTGGCATCTTTTAGATCAGAACGAACCTTGGTATTTTCACCTTTCAATTCTTCAGCCTCATGACGCTTTTCAACAATTTCACCTGACAGGGCAATTGCATGTTTGCCCAGCTTGGAATTTGCCGCAAATAATTCTGCCTGTTTTTGCTCCAGCAACCGTTCTGCAGCCAATCGACCGCGCCGTTCATTCTCTAATGATTCCATAAGAGCCATACCAAAATCCATCCTATAGCAGTTCAATTTTTAAGAACATTCCACGAACATGGTGAATAAAAACTTAACCAATCCCAGAAACTTTGAACAAAAGAACCATTTGCCACAACCAAACGATTGTGCGACCATCACAGCATTAAAATCAGGAGGACTATTTATGCGCCTTGTTACATTTTTCATTTCAATAATGTTTTTAATCACCGGTTCACTATGGGCCAACGATTATATTCCCGACAGGCGCGTCGCCATGACCAAGGGTCAGGATTTTTATGGTTCCGACCTGCAATCCATTTTTGATACAACGCTTTCCGCCTGTAAAAATGCCTGTCTGGCAAACACCCGCTGTCAGGCATTTACCTTTAACAGCCGGTCCAATTCGTGCTTTCCCAAAAGCAAAGTCGATGATGTGCAGCCCTACGAGGGCGCGATTTCGGCATATGTATTTAAAACTACCCCGAATATTTTGGCAGCATCCTCGTTGCGCGCCTCCGAGCTTGCATTTCTTTATAAGCGAGATTTCCAAGCCGCCAAAGATCTCGCAGGTAAACTTGGGTTGATTTATGACACCCAGGGCAATGACGCGACCGCGCTGTGGCAATTGGCCCGGGACTATATGAACGACCAGCGTTATCGCCAAGCGCAATATTATTTTGGGGCGGCTTTGACACTTACAGATATGCCTGATCTCTGGGCGCAGTATTCTCGCGCCTCTTTCAAAGACAGATCAGGTGATTATGCCCATAAACGCAAACAAAAATACCGCTCACTCTCTGCGTCTGTAAACGCCTATCTGCGCAGCGTATCGGATGGTGGAAAAACCCAGTCTTTGCTGGCGATGGCCGATGCGCTGGAACTGAACGGGCGTAATAAGGCAATGATCAAGGCGCTTAGGCTGGCAGAACGTATTTCACCTAGCCAGCAGGTGCTCTCGAAACTGGATTATGCCGTAAATAAATACGGGCTGAAAGTTGTGGGTCATGAAATCGAAAGCAATCTGGCCGAGCCGCGTATTTGTGCCGAATTTTCCGAAGATCTGGCCGAAGGGACTGTTGATTATGCCCCCTTTGTGCGGCTGTCACAAACTGATTTGGCGGTTGAGGTAAATTACCGGACGCTCTGCATTTCCGGTGTTGAGCATGGCAAGCGTTATGATCTAACCCTTCGCGAAGGCCTGCCGGCAAAATCCGGTGAAACCTTGCTAAGGAATGTTAAACTATCGCTTTATGTAAATGATCGAAGCCCAACAGCATCATTTCCCGGCCGTGCCTATGTGCTGCCAAAATCGGCCAACGCCGGTATTCCGGTTCAATCTGTAAACGCCACCGAACTGGAACTGGTGCTGCGCCGTGTTAGCGATCGCAACCTGCTGCGCACCATGCAAGACAAATATTTCGGCCGGCCGATTTCGCAATGGGAAACCAAAATATTTGCCACCAAAATAGCCGAGGAAATCTGGCGCGGAACGGCCCAAGTTAAAACAGATCTGAACAAAGATGTGACCACCCGCCGGCCGATGGGCTGCGTGATTAACGATCTACCGCCGGGTAACCATGC
>DOHJ01000053.1:0-1377 GCA_003535335.1 Paracoccaceae bacterium
TGTGTTAATCGGCGGCATGTTTCTGTTGGGTAATTTCGGTGTGGTCGGCAGCCAAAGCACGATTGTTGACAGCTATTCCGACATTGGCAAGGCATCGTCCTTGCGCACCAATGTTTCCGAGCAATGCCAAATATCCATGATTGATCTGCACGGGCAGGAAAAATGGGATGTTGCGATGGCCGANNCAAATCATTCCGCCCTCAATCGTGATCGTGCTGCTGGGCACCTTGGCCGGAGATCTGTATTCGGCAGCCCAAGAAGAACGCGCGCTGCTGGCCGGCTGTTCGGATGCGTTAACCTATCTGGGCAAAGCGGCGGTGGTTTCGGTAGGCACCCTGTTTCAGGCTGCATTATTGCCCGGCATCATGCTTGCGGTGCTTTATGCGCTTTATGCATTTGGCTTTGCATTGATCAAACCAAATCAAGCGCCCCCGGTTCCATTTATGGAAACTTCTGGTAACAAAACCAGCCGCAATCACAAACTGACATGGTTTTTGGGCGCACCAATTGTGTTAATCGGCGGCATGTTTCTGTTGGGTAATTTCGGTGTGGTCGGCAGCCAAAGCACGATTGTTGACAGCTACTCGGACATTGGCAAGGCATCGTCTTTGCGCACCAATGTTTCCGAGCAATGCCAAATATCCATGATTGATCTGCACGGGCAGGAAAAATGGGATGTTGCGATGGCCGAACAGGCCGCGATTGAATCTGCCGGTGGTGCTGCAATCAGCCATAAACTGACCGAAGAAGAACTGGTTCAGGCGCTGGCAGACAAAGTCGAAGCCGCCGCACCAATCGGCAGCGGCATTGGTATTTTCTTTATCTTCATGGCGCTGATTTTAACCTTTGCCCGTGGCATTGCGCCAGCGGTTGATCCGCGTCCGATTTTGATTGGGCTTGCCGGTGTGGCGCTTGTGTTTCTTTTGGATATCTGGCTGGTTTCACCGCTTTCAACACCCGGCCAAACGGTATTAATCCTGACAATTCCAGCATTAATGACGGCGTATGGCGTGAAATATGCCGTTGGGATCTTGGCTAAAAATGAACTGCTTGCAGTGATCTTTCCGCCATTGATGCTGATTATTGCGGTGCTTGGTTCGATTTTGGCCGGTATCACCAACCCGACACCGGCCGCAGCCCTTGGGGCAGGCGGGGCGATCCTGTTGGCCAGTTATCGTAAACTGCGCGACCAAGACAAAAGCGGCAAGCTGATTTTGCAAGCGACTTTTGCCATTGTCATCATGATTTTGGTCGGGGTCAACTTTGATTTGCGGATCAATCGCGACACTGTTCCGGTTGAGGACTGGCTGGCGTTTTTCGTTGCCAAAGGTACCTATCTGTTTGCCATGTTCGGTCTGCTTTATGGCTGCTGGGTGC
>DOHJ01000053.1:1491-10769 GCA_003535335.1 Paracoccaceae bacterium
CGGCCGCAGCCCTTGGGGCAGGTGGCGCGATTCTGTTGGCCAGCTATCGCAAACTGCGCGACGAAAACAAAAGCGGCAAGCTGATTTTGCAAGCGACTTTTGCCATTGTGATCATGATCCTTGTCGGGGTTAACTTTGATCTGCGCATCAGTCGTGCTGTTGTACCGCTGGAAGACTGGCTGGCCTTCTTTGTGGCCAAAGGCACCTATCTGTTTGCCATGTTTGGCCTGCTTTATGGCTGCTGGGTGCTTTATAAAGGTGCTGTGTTGACGCCGATTGTGCGCGAAACGGCCAAAGTTACCAGCATGGTCTTTACCATTCTTATCGGCTCTCAGTTGCTTAATCTGGTGATAATTTCTTTCGGTGGCGAAGAGTACATCCAGCAATTCCTGACCAGTTTCGACAATGAAATGAAAGTGTTCCTGATTGTGATGGCGGTGCTGTTTTTCCTTGGCTTTGTGCTGGATTTCCTTGAAATCATCTACATTGTTATTCCGATTGTCGGGCCGGTAATTTATGGCGGCACGTTCGATCCGAAATGGGTCACAATCATGATTGCGGTGAACCTGCAAACCTCGTTCCTGACGCCGCCCTTTGGTTTTGCGCTGTTTTATCTGCGCGGGGTTGCGCCGCCCGAGGTCACGACCGGCCATATCTATCGCGGTATCATCCCGTTTGTGTTGATACAGGTGGTTGGGCTAGGGTTGCTCTGGAGCTTCCCGTCTGTTGTGACAATCGTGCCGGCCTTGTTTGGTAATTAGGTTAAATTCCAGATCACGAAAAAGCCCGCCGTATTGGCGGGTTTTTTTATTTGGCAAACTAATTACTTGACTGAAATCGTGTCTGGCAGGGATATTTGGGCAACTTGCTCGGCTATCGGTTCAATCGATAACGGATCCGTTTTCGGTGAAATTTTGTCTGGATGATCCAGCGGAACCCATTCACCATTTTGGTAGATTTCAAGTGCGTTGAACTTGGTCTTGTAATCCATTTTCGGGCTGCCCGGCACCCAATAACCCAGATAAACATAGGGCAAACCGGCCCCGCGGGCAATTTCAATGTGGTCCAGAATAATATATGTGCCCAGACTGTTTTTGGTCAAGTCGGGTTCAAAAAACGAATAAACCATGCTGACCCCGTCATCGAACACATCGGTCAGACAAACGGCGGCCAGCGCGCTTGGCTGGTCAGGCTCGGGGTGATAGCTATATTCGATCACACGGCTTTTGATCGGGGTTTCTTCGACCATTGCAGCAAATTCGAAAACATCCATATCGGCCATGCCACCATCCGCGTGGCGATGCTCCAGATAACGGTGAAACAGGGAATACTGATCATCAGTGGCCCAAGGTGACGTGGCGTTTCGGCTGAGGAAATCATTGCGCTTTAGAACCCTGCGCTGGCTTTTGCTGGGTTTAAAATCGGCCACCCTGATGCGGGCGGAATAACAAGCCGTGCATTCGGCACATGACGGGCGGTACAACACATTTTGCGAGCGCCGAAAGCCCTGTTTTGAAAGCGCGTCATTAAGTTTTGCGGCATGCTCGCCTTGCAACGAGGTGAATAGTTTGCGCTCGAACCGGTCCTGCAAATAGGGGCAAGGCTGGGGGGCAGTCACGTAAAACTGCGGTGCAAGGGGAAGGCTGTGACGCATCTGATTTGTGTTATCTCTGATTTTAATTTAAATTAAAGATAACAACGACGGGCCAGTCCGCCAACCCCCTTTTGGAAAACAAGGTTAAAAACGGCCCCGAGGTGGGCCGTTTAAGGTGTTTTATGCTTCAATCGACTCTTTTAATTCGGTTGTCTTTTTGGCACGCTCATCCATGAATTCGTCAAATTCCGATTTGTCTTTGGCGTCGCGCAGGCGTTCCAGAAAGGCTTCGAAATTACCTTGTTCTTCTTCCAGACGGCGCAATGTGTCTTCTTTATAGGCGTCGAATGCTGAATTGCCCGACGTGCTATATGCGGCGTGAGATTTGCGGCCGCGGTTTTTGAATTTTCCGTTGCACATGCGTTTGCTCCAGATCATGTAAAATAAGAGGGCGAGGCCAACTGGCCAGAAGATGATAAAACCAAGGACCATTGCGATGATCCATGCTGGTTTGCCTTTTTGGTCCATCCAGTTTTCGGCTTGCGATGGCCATGCGGTAATGGTGCTCATTTTGTTCTCCATGCTTGGGTTTCGGGTTAATGTAAATGATCTTCACATTACCAAGATTGGAGTTTGCGGGGTAAATTGCAAGGGTTAATGTGAAGATCATTTACATTATTTTTGATTGTTTAATTAAAACAATGAACTAAGTGGTGAGTCGAAACTGTTTATTGTTGTGTGCTGGGTGAAATAATAGCATTTATTAAGAGCGACACTCTTCAAGAGAGGAAGAAAATGGAACAAAATGATGAAATCGGACAGTTTTTAAAACTGGAAAATAAAATCTGGCAGGCCCTTGTCAGCGGTGATTCCAACGTTGACCAGATGATGCTGGAAGACGGGTTTTTGGGTGTTTATAGCACTGGATTTTCAGATAAAAACGGCCATGTCGGGCAATTGCAAAATGGCCCCACGGTCACCAAATATCAAATCAGGCAGCCAAAATTGCTGATTTTGACTGGGGATGTGGTTTTGCTCGCTTATCTGGCGGATTTCTGGCGCGTGGGCAGCCAGACACAGGAAAGTATGTATGTTTCATCCATTTGGCGAAAATCCGGGCTGGATTGGCGCAATATTTTTAGTCAGGACACCGCAAAAGACACGGTTGCGCCGGTATAAAACCCGCTTGCCCTTACCGCGCACAAGGCGCATCTTTGATCTATGAATTTTGCAAGCCAGATCACCCGCACTCCGATTCCCCATAATCTTGAACGTGGGGCAGAAATTGCCGCATTGTTTGCCGATGCCACGCCAAAATTGCACGACCTAATCCAAGGCACGGCAGGCTGCAGCCCGTATTTATCGGTGATTATCAAGCGACAGTCTGATTGGTTGCATGTTGCATTCGAAAACCCGCAAACAGCAGTCGAAAACCTGTTTTGCGAATTGCGCGCGGCCAAATTGGAGCAACTTAAACCGTTGTTACGACAAGCCAAGGCAAAAATTGCCGCCATCACAGCACTGGCCGATCTGGGCGGGATCTGGCCGTTGGAAAAAGTCACCGGAACCCTGACAGATTTCGCTGATTTGGCGGTGGATGTCGCCCTGAAGGCTTTGATTGCCGCTGAAATCAAGCGCAAAAAATTGCCCGGAATGTCGGAAAATGATATTGCTACGGCCGGTGGAATGGTGGTGTTGGCCATGGGTAAAATGGGGGCGCATGAGCTGAATTATTCGTCTGACATTGACCTGATCTGCCTGTTTGACGAAACACGCTTTAGCGCCGATGACTATCAAGACGCCCGCGCCGCATTTATCCGCGTGACCCGCAAAATGACGGCCCTGTTGTCGGATATCACCACAGATGGCTATGTTTTTCGCACCGACCTGCGGTTGCGCCCCGATCCATCCACCACGCCGGTTTGTCTGTCGATGGATTCTGCCATGCGCTATTACGAGGGACTGGGCCGCACATGGGAGCGCGCCGCCCACATCAAGGCGCGCGCCTGTGCGGGGGATATTGCCGCAGGGCAGGCTTATTTGACAAATCTGTTGCCATTTATCTGGCGTAAACATCTGGATTTTGCCGCCATTCAGGATGCCCATGACATGCGGCTTCGGATTCGCCAACACAAAGGTCTGGGTGGGCCAATCACGCTTGAGGGGCATAATATGAAGCTGGGTCGCGGTGGCATTCGCGAGATCGAATTTTTCACCCAGACCCGTCAAATCATCGCTGGCGGGCGTGATCCATCGTTGCGATCGCGTGAAACGGTTCCGGCATTGCTGGCTTTGGTTGAAAAGGGCTGGGTGCCGCAAGATGTTGCAAAACTGCTAATTCAGCGCTATCGCAACCACCGCGAGGTGGAGCACAGGTTACAAATGGTCAATGATGCCCAGACCCATGATTTGCCAAAACAGCCGGAAGAGTTTGACCTGCTGGCCAATTTTATGGGGATGAACGACACTGGGAAATTGCGCAAAAAACTTATGCAGGAATTGAGCGAAGTGCACGATTTGACCGAAGGTTTCTTTGCCCCATCAGACACTGCCGAACCCGTTACTGAAGCCCTGCCGCAAGGATCTGACGATATAATCGCGCGTTGGCCCAACTATCCAGCCATGCGCAGCAGCAGGGCGGTGGAAATATTTGAAACCTTGCGCCCTGATATCATGGCGGGCTTGCAAAAATCGGCGCACCCGTTCGAAGCATTGGTACAATTTGACGGGTTTTTAGCCGGTTTGCCCGCCGGTGTGCAGCTGTTTTCATTATTTCAAGCCAACCCGCAATTGATTGACCTGATCATAGATATTTGCGCCACAGCTCCGGTTTTGGCGCGGCATTTGTCGCATAACTCGCAAGTTCTGGATGCGGTTTTGGGCGGGGATTTCTTTTTGCCATGGCCGGGAAAACAGGCGTTGCAACAACAATTGTCAGCCCATTTAAATCGGATTGATGATTATGAACGCAAACTGGATGCGGCGCGGCGTTGGAAAAAAGAATGGCATTTTCGTATTGGCGTGCATCATTTGCGCGGCTTGCTGGATGCCTACGAGGCCGGTCGTCAATACGCAGATTTGGCCGAGGCCAGTTTGGCGGCGCTTTGGGGGCCGATTACCCAACATTTCGCCCAAAAGCACGGCGATGCGCCGGGCAATGGTGCGGTTGTGCTGGGAATGGGGTCTTTGGGGGCAGGGCAGTTGAATGCCGGCTCTGATCTGGATTTGATTGTGATTTATGACGCCGATGGCTGCGATGAATCGACTGGTCGGCGCCCGTTGTTAACCCGCCCCTATTATTCGCGCCTGACCCAAGCATTGGTAACGGCGCTGTCGGCCCCGATGTCTGAGGGGAGACTGTATGAGGTGGACATGCGGCTGCGCCCATCTGGCCGTCAGGGTCCGGTAGCAACGTCATTGCAATCTTTTGTGTCTTATCAACAGGATGAGGCCTGGACTTGGGAGCATTTGGCCTTAACCCGCGCCCGTTTTGTGGCCGGAAATGCGTCATTGGGTCAGCAGCTTGAAACCTTTCGCCAAAGCCTTTTGCAAGACAAAAGCAAGGGGGTGGATGTTTTAAAAGACGTTGCCGATATGCGCGCGCGTCTGGCCGAGGCAAAGCCCGCCCGTGATGAATGGGAGGCAAAGCTGGGCCCCGGCCGCATGCAGGATATTGAACTGGTTGCCGAAACCGCAGCCCTTTTGGCCGCTGATCCGGCCCATGATATAATGGCGCAGTTGGCCGCGGGCATACGGGTTGGCTGGCTGACGAATGATCAGCATGATACCCTTGTAAAAGCGTATAAAATGTTTTGGCAATTGCGCGAAACCAGCAAATTATTAACCGAAAATGCGCTTGAAATGGCCGAAATTGGCGAAGGTGGCCGCGCGTTTGTTCTGCGGGAACTGGGCTATGATCGCGTTGAAACATTGAAAAATGCGCTTGATTCAGTCGCGGATGCAGCCAATAAGGTTGTCGATCAGGTTTTAGAGTGCCCAAAAGTGGCTTGAAGCTCTGAAGGGAAACGCGAATGAATTATAATGAACTTGACCCGAAAGGGTTGATGAAAGACAGCTATGCGATTGTTGGCATCACAGAACAGGAATGTCGCTCGATATTTCTGGATTGGGTGCTTGGGATTGCAATATCCGATGATGTTCAGCCGCGCATTAACCTGCTTTTGGACGTTTATGCGGCAGAAAACCCAATCCATCCGATGACAAAAACCTTGCGATACGGTTTGGATATGCCCGCAAATGCCAGTAGAAATGGCGGCCGTAAGGGGCGCATTGGTTAATTAAAACGCATTCCATTAACCAAACCTGCCGTGCTAACGCTTGCGGTGCAGAAGGTTATTGTCGCTTATTTGAACTAAATTTATCATAATTCCGCCCTATTTTAAGAGCATTCCTTACCCGAGTTCGAAGGGCAACCCCCGAAAACGCAACTGAGGAAAAACAGAGGCAATGACCTCGAAAGGGCAGAGAAATGAGAAAAATACAAAACATCGCACTGGCAGCACTGGCATTGGCCGTATCGGCCTGTTCAACCGCACCCACAGCTGTAAGCAGAAATGAACCTGCTGCCTTGCCGTTGGTAGCACGGGCCAATCCGGTGGATTTCAGCATTAAGGATGTGCGTATTTCGGTACCCAAAACGCTGATTATCTCGGAAGAAAATATTTACTATCCAACTGCCGATATTGTCTGGCATGGCGAGGCTTACGGCAACCGCTATGATCAGGTTGGCGCAATATTTAATGCGGCTATGAAACACGGCGTGCAGGATATGAAGGGGCACCAAAAAGTTTATCTGGATGTCGAAGTCACGCGCTTTCATTCCTTAACCAAACGCGCGCGTTATACTGTGGGCGGTGTGCATTCGATTAAATTTGTTTATTCTTTACGTGATGCCAAAACCAATGCGTTGATTGGAAAACCCCGTTTGGTTAGCGCTGATCTAAAGGCCTTTGGCGGCAACCGCGCTTTGAAAGCCGAGCACAAAGGTTTGACCCAAAAGGTGCGGATCATGTCACATCTGGCCAGTTTGATAAAAACAGAAATAAACGCCACACAAGAACGCTTAAGCCAAACCAATTAACCAAAGTCTAAAACAAAAGCGTTTTAGGCACTATCAACCGGCGATATAATTTTATAGGAGGAGGGCATGACACAGCCCTCCTTATCCCAAACTATCCCCGTCGTCCGCCTGAAACCCAAAGCCGAAGCCCGCGCAATCCGCCATGGCTTTCCCTGGGTTTTCAGCGATGAAATCGTAACAGACCGGCGCACCAAGGCGCTAACGGCCGGCACCTTGGCCCGGCTTGAGGATTCCGAGCGTCGCGCGCTGGGGCTGGTTACAGTGAATATGGCCTCGAAAATCTGTTGCCGGATGCTGGACCGAAACCCGTCGGCCGCGATTGATGCCGCATGGTTCAAGCAACGTATTGAACACGCGCTGGCCCATCGTACACGCCTTTATGACGCCCCGTTTTATCGCCTGATCCATGCTGAATCAGACGGCTTGCCGGGGGTGATCATTGATCGTTTCGGCGATGCGGCTGTGATCCAGCCCAATGCAGCATGGGCCGAGGTGCATCTTGAGGCGCTGGTTGACGCGCTGGTTGAGGTGACCGGTGTTACAACTGTGGTTAAAAACGCCGCCGGTCGCTCGCGTGTTCTGGAGGGATTGAACGAAGAAACCCTGTTGCTCAAAGGCACGCTTGACGGCCCGATTCCGGTGCCGATGAATGGCGCAATTTACATGGCCGATCTGCTGGGCGGCCAAAAAACCGGACTATTTTTTGACCAACGTCCCAATCACGCCTTTATGCAAAGCCTAAGCAAAGACGCCCGCGTTCTGGATATATTTTCCCATGTTGGCGGTTTTTCACTGGCTGCTCTGGCGGCGGGGGCGGCTTCGGCTGTGGCCGTTGACAGCTCGGCACCTGCGCTTAATCTGGCCCGACTGGGGGCCGATGAAATGGGTCTGTCCAGCAAATTTGAAACCCGCAAGGGCGATGCGTTTGCCCAGCTGGAATTGCTGGCCGAAGAAGGCAAGGAATTTGATGTGGTGATTTGTGACCCACCGGCATTTGCCCCGAACAAACAGGCGCTTGCCGCCGGCATGCGGGCTTATGAGCGCATTGCCAGATTGGCAGCACCATTGGTGGCCAAGGGCGGTTATCTGGGCCTGTGTTCGTGTAGCCACGCCGCAGATTTGACCACGTTTCGCAACTCGTCTGCTCGCGGCATTGGCCGCGCAGGCCGGCGCGGTGTTCAGATTTATTCGGGCGGGGCAGGGGCGGATCATCCGTTGCTGCCGCAGCTGGCCCAAAGTGGCTATTTAAAAGCGCTGTTTTTCCGGCTGGATTAATGCGCATCCTGATTGATGCTTGCGTTTTATACCCCACAGTGATGCGTGAAGTGTTGCTGGGGGTGGCCGATGCGGGGTTGTTTGCGCCGCTTTGGTCAGCACGTATTTTAGAGGAATGGGCCCGCGCCGCAGCGCGATTGGGCGATGGCCAAGAAGATGTGGCGCGCGGTGAAATTGCAATGCTGCGGGCAAAATGGCCCGGATCCGAGGTGGATTATCCGACCGATCTTGAGGCCAGTCTTTATTTACCCGATGAAAATGACAGCCATGTTTTAGCTGCGGCGATTTGCGGTCAGGCCGATATTTTGCTGACACAGAATTTAAAGGATTTCCCGACCCGAACCCTGACTAGCCACGGAATTATCCGGCGCGATACGGACGGGTTATTGCGCGAAATGTTTGATGAAAATCAACAGGTTGTCGGACAAGTGGCCGAAAAGGTACGTTTGACTGCCGAGCGTCTGTCAGGCCAGCCACAAGAGATGCGAAAACTGATGAAAAAGGCCAGATTGCCGCGATTGGGCAAGGCACTCGCGGGCTGATTACTCCAGCTTTGCCCAGCGTTTTTCCAGCACTTCGATTGCCTTTATCCGCTCAACGGTTTTGGGGTGGCTTAACAACCACGCGGGGGTTTTGCCGCCTGCTGACTGGGTGAGTTCCTCTAGTTTTAGAAATAATGATTTCTGTGCGCCAATGCCAATGCCGGATTTAACCAGCAAGGCCGAGGCGTAGGCGTCGGCCTCGTATTCGTCGGTACGTGACAGGCGGGCGGCCAGAATTGTGGTGATAAAACCGGCAATATAGTGGCCGATAAAGGGAATAAACCGCGAAAGTATCATGCCCATGGCCGTGCGCAGGGCGTTTTGGCCGGAAAAATCGATCATCCGGCGGCGCGAATGGCCCAAGGCCACATGGCCCAATTCATGGGCAATCACGCTGGCAATTTCTTCGCCGGTGACTTCGCCTTTGCGGTATTTTTCATAAAATCCACGGGTGATAAATATCCGCCCGTCCGGGGCAGCCAGCCCGTTTACCGGATCAATCTCGTAAATATGCACCTTGATGCGCTTAATATCTAGCGAAGCTGCCATTTGATCACAGAGCTGTTTCAGATTTGCATCGGCCAGCTCGGTGGATTTTGCATCCAGTTCACGCGCGGTGCGCCATGCGGAAAACCGGTACATGAAATAGGCATAAACCACAGCCAGCAGGATTGGGGTAAAACGAAGCATGGCTAACATATGGGGCAGGCAGGGGGCTGTGGCAATGGTTCGAGCCATTGAAAAACCGGTTTTTCCCCCTAAATAA
>DOHJ01000051.1:0-3550 GCA_003535335.1 Paracoccaceae bacterium
TGGATTCGTTCACCGATCGTCAGATGCAAGGTCCAACCATCCGCCCCATGCACGTCGAGAAGGCCGCGAAGACGCGGAAAAGCATACTCTGGTAGGTCCGAAAACCGCTCAGGAAAATTCATAATTGCCTCAAATTTCGGGATCGTTTGCGCCCCGTTTGAGCTGAATCTAGAACACTACTGCGCTTAGGTCCAGAAAAACTCTGCTAAATTATATGCTTGGGGGTGCATCCTGTGGCTTTTAGGCCAATGCAGCCTCGGCAGCGACCCCGAGACGTAACAAGCGCTCTTCGCTCATAGGGGGACTGATGAACATTACACCACAAGATGCTGTGCCTGTTGGCAGGGTTAAACCGGCTGAGCCCATCAAATTACCGACCCGTGTGTTGCGCAAAGCATGCAGGTTTTCGGTGATATAATAGTCATGATCCGTGGCCAAACGGTGCTGGTTCGGCGGTAGAATTTGCGAGCTGGGCATAATAACCGCATCAAATCCGGCAACCTGCGCATGATAACTGGCCCGCAACGCACGTAATTTCATCCATGCCTGCACAAATTCAACACCGCTAAATTTCGCACCGGCCCGAAACCGTTGCAGTATTTCAGCAAACATTTTATCGGGGGCCGCTTCGATGTGATCACGCCACTGGGCATAGGCCTCGGTTGTGAATAAAACGGCCGATAACTCAAGCGCCTGACTGACCTCTGGCACCGACATCTGTTCAATCACAGCACCGCCCGCCCGTAATTTTTCGACAGCCCCTAAAAACGCGTTCAAAGGCTGGTCGCGCACCCCGTCCATCGCCTCGGACAAGATCATCAAACGTTTGCCTTTTAACGTGGCCCCCGTCAGATCGGCGGCTTTTCCGCCTTCAAGTGCGGCCAGCATCAGTGCCGCGTCCTCGACCGTGCGGCATAACGGGCCGACCGTGTCAAAGCTTTCGCAAAGCGGCACAACGCCCTTTAACGACACACGGCCAGATGTGGTTTTCAGGCCGACCAGATTGTTCCAGGCGGCCGGAATGCGCACCGACCCACCGGTGTCCGAGCCAACACCGCAGGCCGCCAGCCCGAAAGCCACCGAGGTCGCCGCGCCCGAAGACGAGCCACCGGCAACCGCATCGGCATCATTGATGCTGGGCGGACTTTGGGTGACGGGGTTGTAGCCAAGGCCGGAAAAGGCCAGCTCCGACATGTGGGTTTTGCCCAAGCAAACCAGCCCTGCCTGAGTTGCATTTTTCAACACTTCGGCATCCTGATTAGGCACACGGCCTTTTAACAAATCAGAGCCGGCCTCGGTGCCTGTTTCTGCCGTATCAAACAGATCTTTCCACGAAATCGGCACCCCGTCGAGCAGACTGCGGCGGTTGCCGGATTTGGCCCGACTGGCCGCTGCTTGTGCTTCGTCAAGCGCACGTTTTTCGGTTAGACGGGCATAAATCCGGTGCTGCAATTCATGCGATTTGATCGCCGCCAGATAGGTTTTTGTCAGATCAACCGGATCAATCTGCCCCGTTCCGATGCCACGACCCAAATCCGCAGCGCTCATCTTTAGCCAGCTTTCAGACATACCCGATCCCATCTAATCCAGTTTGCGTGCTTCATCGACCAGCATCACCGGAATGCCATCGCGAACAGCAAACGCCAGATTGGCGGCCTTTGAAATTAATTCCTGCTTTTGCGCATCATAAACCAGCACAGTTTGCGTCACCGGACACACCAGCGCCTCAAGCATCCTGCGGTCAAATTCCACCTGTTTTTTATCTACTTCAGTCATCACTGTATGCCTCTTCCACTTTGGCCTCGTTGCACCACAAATTCCATCAATCCGACCAGCATTTCCCGACGTTCTTCAAGCGTTTCAACCTCAAGCAAGGCTTGTTTTTCTTCGACCGAAAACGGTGCCAGCATTGACAGTGAATTGATCAGCATCTCGGGCTCGGCCCGTTTCAGATTTTCCCAATCTATATCCATATCTTCCAGTGAAAATATGCACCCCATCAGTTTCAAGAACCCGTCCCGATCAAATTCTTTCACATGCTCGACCCCGCTTAGATCACGCGCGAAATCACCCCAGTCTACTTTGGCCCGCAAATAAGGCGTGAACCCGTCAAACTGCCCCGAAATTCCAAACCGCGAAATACCGGTTAAGGTGATCAGGTAGCGCCCGTCATCGGTTTCGATGAAACTGGAAATGCGGCCCGCGCACCCTGCTTTATGCAGCGGGCCTTCGGCGTCTTCCTCCAGCGGCTGGATTATGCCGATCAAACGTTCGCGGGTTTTCAAAACATCCTCGACCATCGCCAGATAGCGTGGCTCGAACACATTCAGTTGCATGCGGGCACGTGGCAACAACATTGCCCCATAAAGCGGAAACAACGGCAAGGTGTCGGGCAAATCAGCAGGTTTAATCATATGCACAACCTATGCGCAAAATTTCGATTAGGCAAAGATCATCGACGTTAATTTGCGCCGCCCAGTCAAAACAATCGGATCATCAGCCTTTAGCGCATCAAAAATCGTGAATAATTGCGTCTTGGCCGCTGCATCGTTCCATTCGCGATCGCGGCGGAACAATTCCAGCAATTCATTAACTGCCGCCTCGACCTCGCCGGTGGCGTGCAGGGCTGTGGCCAGATCAAGGCGGGCCTGATGGTTGTCAGGGTTGGCCTCAACTGCGGCGCGCAACTCGGTCACGGGGCCGGCATTGGCGGCCTGTTTAGCCAGTTCAAGCTGGGCGTGCGCCGCTTCCAATTCAGGGCTTGTTGCAATTTCGGCCGGTGCGCCGTTCAATGTGGCCTCGGCTTGCTCCAGATCATCCTGCGCAATCAGGGCGCGAACCAAGCCACCAAATGCCGCGGCACTGCCGGCGTCTTCTTCTAAAACCGCCTTAAAGGTTTCGGCCGCATCCGCAGCCTCGCCTTCATCAAGCATGGTTTCAGCCGCCTCAATCGCGCCATCCAGACCACCATCGCCATCAGGCCCCAAAGCGATAATTTTATCAACAAATGCCTTCACTTCAGATTGCGGCAATGCGCCCTGAAATGCATCCACCGGCTTGCCATCAAAAAACGCATAAACCGTCGGGACGGATTGTATTTTCATCTGACCGGCGATTTCCTGGCATTCATCAATGTTGATTTTAACCATCTTCACCTTGCCGCCGGCGGCCGTCACTTCGGCCTCTAGCGCAGGTCCCAGCGTTTTACACGGCCCGCACCACGGCGCCCAGAAGTCGACGATCACCGGCACTTCTTTGCTGGCCTCGATCACATCCTGCATGAATGTGGCTTCGTTTACGTCTTTGATCAGATCATCGGCGGCGGCGTTGCCTTGTCCCAGTTCTAGCATGTCATGTCCTTACAAATATATTGGCAGTTACCTATATGTGCGTTTCACGAATAAAACCCAAGGGGGTTTTTATGATAAGTTTGGAATATCGAAGAAATCCGTTAAAACCAACCATCACGGCGCGCCCAGACACGGCCATCCAGCAGGTGGTATTTACCATAGCCACCAGCCGCCGTTAGACACGCATGCCCGGGCAAAAT
>DOHJ01000051.1:3941-6484 GCA_003535335.1 Paracoccaceae bacterium
TTGACGCTGCCGTGTTCCTGGTGAACCACATCAACCGCCAAGTTAAGCGGCGCAAGCGTTTGAACATCGCACAGCCAGCCGAATTTGGCCTTGGGCAGGTAATTATTGGCACCTATATCTTTGGACAACGCCAAAGCACCGGCATCAAGCGTCAGCACCCCTGCCCCGCGATTATGGCCAATTACCGTGGCCAAAACGGTCATGGAAATATCATCAAGCTTGCAGATATTTCGGCCGTACTGGCACAGATCATAAAACAGATAAATACCGGCGCGTACTTCGGTGATGCCGGTGAAATCTGTGGCGTGCAAAACGGTTGGGGTTGAGCCGATAGAAACCACGCAAACCGTAATGCCGCTGGCGCGAATTTTTTCTGCCGCAGCAACAGCCGCACCAATTTCGGCCTGCGCAATTTTCTTGACCTGAGCAATCTGGTCGGTGCCATAGGAATGGCCCGCATGGCTCATTATTCCGTGAAAATTTGCGCCCAGAATTTGCGCGGTTTCTACTAATTCTGCATCACCGGCAGGCAGACCACCCCTGCTTTCTCCGCAGTCGATTTCAATCAACACAGGGTTATTCAAACCACTGTCGGCAATGGCCCGCGCCATCGAAATTGAATCAAGGGTTAGTACAATCGTCTTGCCTGTTTGGGCAAATATCGACTTGATTTTGTTGAACTTATTCGGCGTGATCCCCACGGCGTATAAAATATTATCAAAGCCCGCTTTGGCAAATAATTCTGCCTCGGCAAGGGTTGAAACCGTAATTCCATCCATCCGCCCGCCGGTGGCAATTTTTGCAACTTCAACGGATTTGGCCGTCTTCAGGTGAGGACGCAAAAACACGCCTTTGGATTTGCAATGCTGCAACATATTGGACGCATTGGCCGTTAGCCGTTCAAC
Source organism: Paracoccaceae bacterium (assembly GCA_003535335.1). Classification (GTDB taxonomy): domain Bacteria; phylum Pseudomonadota; class Alphaproteobacteria; order Rhodobacterales; family Rhodobacteraceae; genus Profundibacter. The sequence goes on from DOHJ01000051.1 coordinate 4,847, forward strand.
ATCCAAAATCAGCGCCGGCGTTTCCAGTTTATCAAAGTCCATTTTGGCAGCCCAATCCAGCGTTTTTACTGACAGATTTACAGATCAAATGTTGCAAGTATCGGTGCATGGTCGCTGGGTTTTTCCCAACCGCGCACATGGCGCACCACACGCGATGAATGGGCCGCATTGGCAATATCGGCACTGGCCCAAACGTGATCCAGACGCCGCCCTTTGTCGACCGCATCCCAATCCTTGGCGCGGTACGACCACCAACTGAACAGCTGACCATCAGGAATATCGGCGCGGGTGACATCGACCCAATTGCCGGCCTCTTGGGTTTCGTGCAGGGCCGCAACCTCGATCGGGGTGTGCGATACCACCTTTAGCAGCTGTTTATGGTTCCAGACATCATCTTCGCGCGGGGCAATGTTTAAATCCCCGACCAGAATGGATTTTTCAGGCATGTTCGCGCGAAAATCATCACGCATATCGCTCAGATAATCCAGTTTCTGACCGAACTTTTCGTTCACTTCTCGATCAGCCACATCACCACCTGCAGGCACGTAATGATTGTGGATCGTCACCCCGTTTTCCAAACGCGCGGCCACGTGGCGGGCATGGCCCAGATTGGCAAAATCGTGCCGCCCCATATCGGTGATCGGCAGGCGCGACAGGATCATCACCCCGTTATAACCCTTTTGACCATTGGCGATCATGTGGGAATAACCCATCGCGGCAAAGCCTTCGGTCGGCATTTTTTCCAGCGGCGATTTACATTCTTGCAGGCATAAAACATCCGGCGCTTCCTCGGCTAGAAACTTTAGAACCAAAGGTTCACGCAAACGAACCGAATTTATATTCCATGTGGCAAGGCTAAAAGGCATGTTATTCTCACTGTTGTTTCACCGAAGAGAATGACAACGATATGCAATGCGCTGACAGAACTCAATCCAGATATTCTGCCGCCAGTTCAATATAATCCCAATTCCCGCTGCGGCCCCCTAAATGTTTGGCTAGGAAATCTTCTATCAAACGTGCGCGCCTAACCTTGTCTTGCCATCTCTGTAGGCCATGCCCTGCGTGTTCAAAATAATGCACCTTGATTTCCTTGCCCGCAACTTTGGCGGCGCGGACAAATTCTTCGGTTTGTTCAAACCCGACAATGCGGTCGCGTTTGCCAGCAATCAGCAAAAGCGGCCCTTGTAAGTTTTCCACATGAGTTATCGGTGATTGGTTGCGCAGTTTTTCCTGTATTTCCGCATCCTTGATGTCTCCGAAATATTTTGTGAAATTCCCCTTATCCAGACCCCAAGAAAACGGATTGTTTTTCATCTGATACGGCAAATCCAATACGGCATGCTCAACAATAGCAACTTTGAAAAAACCAGGGTTTCGCGTCATAATCCGTGCCGCAGAATAACCGCCAAAGCTGGCCCCCATCACGGCCATAGCCTTTTTGTCGGCGATACCTTCTGCAATGGCCCATTTTGCTGCATCAATAATATCGTCCTGCACCTTTTCACCGTATTCGCCGTAGCCTGCCTGCTGAAATTTACGGCCGTATCCGGTTGAACCACGGTAATTCACCGATAATACGCCATAGCCGCGGTTGGCCAAAAACTGAACCTCGTCATTATATTCCCAAATCGTATGAGA
>DOHJ01000253.1:0-3658 GCA_003535335.1 Paracoccaceae bacterium
AACCACTATGCCGCACTCGCCCTGTTCACGATCGCGGTCCTCGTCGTCACACTGGGCGACCAATCCACCGCGCTCACCGTCACCTGCGCCTGGACCTACCTGTTTGCCCGCATCGCATACGTGCCCGCTTATATTTCCGGCATCCCATACTTGCGCACCATTATCTGGACCATTGCCTCGGGCGCAACCCTCTCCATGCTCATCACGGCTCTGATCTGACCATGCATTATTGTTCCACAAATATCCCCGCCGGAGGCATAAAATCTCTTCTCCGACACCCACAAAAAACCCCGTATGCTTTTTATACGCACATTCCCGCGACAGGAGACTGCAAATGTCTAACTACGACGTAATCATCATCGGTGCCGGCCCCGGCGGCTATGTCAGCGCCATCCGTTGCGCTCAACTCGGCCTTAAAACCGCAGTCGTTGAAGGACGTGATACCCTTGGCGGCACCTGCCTGAATGTGGGCTGCATCCCGTCCAAAGCACTGCTGCACGCCAGCCACATGCTGCACGAGGCCGAGCACAATTTTGCCGCCATGGGCCTAAAGGGTAAATCGCCCTCGGTGGATTGGAAGCAGATGCAATCCTATAAGGATGACGTGATTGGCCAAAACACCAAAGGCATTGAATTTCTGTTCAAAAAGAACAAGATAGACTGGATCAAAGGCTGGGCAACTATCCCTGCTGCTGGAAAAGTACAGGTTGGTGACGACGTTTATGAAGCCAAAAATATTGTAATTGCCACAGGGTCCGAACCTGCTTCGTTGTCAGGTGTCGAAGTGGACGAAAAAATCGTTGTCACTTCAACCGGCGCACTGGAGCTGGGTAAAGTGCCCAAGAAATTGGTCGTCATCGGCGCGGGCGTAATCGGGCTTGAGATGGGGTCGGTCTATGCACGGTTGGGGGCCGAAGTGACGGTTATTGAATACCTGAAAAACATCACCCCCGGAATGGATGTCGAGGTTTCCAAGGCGTTTGCAAGAAGCCTAAAAAAGCAAGGCCTTAAATTTATTATGGGGGCGGCAGTCCAGTCTGTCTCGGCCACAAAAACCAAAGCCAAGGTGCGTTATAAACTGCTTAAGAATGACAGCATCGCCGAGCTGGATGCAGATATTGTTCTGCTGGCGACAGGGCGTAAACCGTTTACGGCTGGCTTGGGCCTTGAGGCGCTTGGCGTTGCATTATCCGATCGCGGGCAAGTCAAAACTGACGCCCATTGGGCCACCAACATCGCCGGAATTTACGCCATTGGCGATGCGATTGACGGACCCATGCTGGCCCACAAAGCCGAAGACGAGGGCATGGCTGTTGCCGAGGTGATGGCAGGTAAGGCCGGGCATGTGAATTACAGCGTGATCCCTGCCGTAGTTTACACCAATCCCGAAGTCGCCAGCGTTGGCCAAACCGAAGAGCAGCTAAAAGAGGCCGGTCGCGCCTACAAAGTTGGTAAATTCCCCTTCATGGGCAATGGCCGCGCCAAGGCGATGTTTGCCGGCGAAGGTTTTGTGAAAATCCTTGTTGATCAATCCACTGACCGGATTTTGGGCGCGCATATTCTGGGGCCGAATGCCGGTGAAATGATCCACGAAATTTGCGTGGCAATGGAATTTGGTGCCTCGGCCCAGGACATCGCCATGACCTGCCACGCCCACCCGACCTGCTCTGAAGCCGTGCGCGAAGCCGCATTGGCGTGTGGCGATGGCGCAATCCACGTTTAGGGTGCTTAACTGTTCAAGGTTGCGGTGCGATACCGCAGCCTTGACTTTTGTCATTTCCATTCACGGATCAATCGCCTAATCAGCAACAAGTAGAGTTGCAACAGCGAGAAAGCCAATGGCCACTCCGGTTCTAAAAAAACACGGCACCAAGCATGAACGAAATTGGCAAGGCCATGCGTTTTTTAGCGGTGGGTTCAGACCGTTTTTCCTGACTCCTGCCTTATTTTCAATACTTGCGATGGTCCTGTGGTTGGCGGATTTAGGGGCCTATATTTCGCTGGATACGGCTCTATCTTCGCTTGACTGGCATCGGCATGAAATGTTGTTTGGCTATACATCCGGTGTTATCGCCGGCTTTTTGTTTACCGCGGTTCCCAACTGGACCGGGCGGCTTCCGGTTGTGGGGTGGCCGCTGATATGGATGTATGTTTTATGGCTATTTGGTCGGCTAAGTATGCTATTTGGTGGTGTAATTCCCTATGAATTGGTAGCTGTGATTGATGCCGCGTTTTTGCCTGTTTTAAGTGTGGTTATTGGCCGCGAGATCCTTTTGGGGAAAAACCTTCGAAATGTAAAAGTGCTAATTGCTGTGGTGATATTTGCGATTGCGAATATCTGGTTTCATCTTGAGATGTTTGGTGACGGAACCGGAGCCGGCCCAATCCGGCTTGGTTTTGCCTCGATTATGGCATTGCTAATGATTATCGGCGGCCGGATTATCCCAAGTTTCACTCGTAATTGGTTGTCGCGGCAAGGGCCGGGGAAATTACCAACCCCGTTTAATCAATACGATAACATACTTGAGCGCGCCTCAATAATCATCCTGATTTTATGGTCATTCATTGATTATGTCCCCGAAGATTGGCTACCGGCCACGGGGGTAATTTTTGCAGTGCTTGGTGCTGCACATGTGTTTCGAATTTGGCGATGGGCGGGGTACAGGACAATTGTTAATCCGCTTTTGGGTATGTTGCACGTTTTTTACGCCTTTGTTCCAGCAGGTTTCTTCATTTTGGCATCGGGGATGATTTGGGATAATCCAGCAATCGTCACCGGCGCATTGCACGTGTTTGGTATTGGGGCGATGGGCGGATTAACCTTGGCTGTGATGACACGGGCTAGTCTGGGGCATACCGGGCGAAAACTGACCTCGGATAATTACATGAATACCGCCGTAATTGTAGTTTTTATGAGCGTTGTTTTGCGGGTTATCGGTGCGGTATGGCCGGAATTTGACTGGGCGGTTATGGCTTCCGGTCTTGCTTGGATAATTGCATTTGGAATATTCTGCTTTCGGATTGGTCCGTGGCTTTTTCTACCAAGGCCGCCGCGCTAATTGGTCAGTAATTTTAAGCCTTGTGTGACATCCGTGCGCACAGCAAGCCGCAAACCCGGTTCATCCCCCGCCCGTAGCGCAGCAATGATCAAACGATGGTTTCGGGGCGGTTCTGTCCGGCGCAAACGACCATAAAGCGCGCCCATTGTTGGGCCCAATTGCAGCCAGACAGTTTCGGTCATTGCCAAGATGGCAGGGGCCTGCGCACGCAGATACAAGGTGCGGTGAAATTCCAGATTTCGACTGATATAGCCGACTGAATCCTGACTGTCGATTGCTTGTGCTATAGATGAATTTATCAGCTGTAGCCGGTCAATTAACGCAATATGTGCGCGGGGCAAAGCGCGGCTTGCAAGCTCGGGTTCTAATAATGCGCGCAGTGCGGCAAGCTCTTCTATCCTTTCATTGGTTAGATCAGCCGTCGTCACCCGGCCTGTGTTTGACAAAGTTAACGCGCCCTCTGCAGCCAAGCGGCGCACGGCTTCTCGTGCTGGCGTCATAGAGACCCCGTACTCGCGCCCCAGTCCCCGCAAGGTCAGAGCCGTTCTGGGTTTTAATTCGCCATGCATTATTCGAATGCGCATTTGCCGATAAATCCG
>DOHJ01000253.1:4049-5436 GCA_003535335.1 Paracoccaceae bacterium
TGTATGTGATCACAAAAAGACGATGCGGGTCAATCCGAGAACTGATAGGAATGCAGTTTTTGGCCATTTTCACGCAACCACGCGCGGTTGGATTTATAATCGGGGAATATTTTGGCCACAACGCGCCAGTATTGCGCAGAATGATTCATTTCAACCAAATGCGAAACTTCATGCGCTGCCACATAATCCAGCACCTCTGGTGGGGCCATTATCAGCCGCCAGGAATACATCAGGTTGCCCTGACAAGAACACGAACCCCAGCGCGAGCGCGTATCACGTATGGATATTCGCCCAAAGCGTACACCCAGCGCGGCCGCATATTTGCCTGACGCCTCGAACAAGCGTTCCTGCGCCTTAAGTTTTAACAAAGCCGCGACGCGAAACCCAACCCTGTCAGGATTGTTTGGCACAGTGATCAGATCATCTTGAAACCGTGCAATCCGACCGGCCCCGGTTTTTATCATCACTTCACGGCCTTCATACAAAACGGTCCCGCCGATTTCCGGCCGAACCGCATCAGGGCGTTCAGCAAGAGCTTTTCTAATCCAGTTTTCTTTCTCGGTTGCAAAAACCCGCGCCTCGCGCAACGGGGTTCGACTGGGCAAAGTTATTGTCACCCGCCCATCCAGTTGCGATACCCGCAGCGACAATCGCCGCGCGCGCTGCGATCGCCGCACGATGATGCGCACATTAGGTCGCCCCGATAATTCAATCTGTTCCATTGCCTGCCTGCATTAACCTTTTGCTCATAACCATAGCACCCAATTTCATTGGATTCATCTATAAAACACTATTCCCTCCGATATTATGCGAAAGCCTTTGACACCTAGCCCTTGTTGTGGCACTTGGCCAGAACTCTTGGAAAACTCGACCAATTTAAAGGGGAATCACATGCCCAAAGAAGAATGGGGCGTTAAGCGCGTCTGTCCTGAAACCGGAAAAAGATTTTACGATCTGAATAAATCGCCAGTGGTTAGCCCATACACTGGCGAAGTTATAGACGTCGAAGCCAATAATAAAACCAGTACAATGGTGGCCGACAAAGAAGATGCCAGCAACAAGTTAAAAGACGATGCTGCGGAAACGGATGAGGTTGTTTTGGACGCTGATGACACGACTGATGTAGATCTTGGCGACGATGTTTTGGATGACGATGAGGACGACACAGTTCCGTTGGAAGAAATCGCGGATGTGGCGGCAAACGAAGACGATAGTTAATTTAGTTGCGGGGATTTTTTCGCTTGAATTGCCCCGCGTGCTTGCCTAAACAGCAAGCCACAAGACAACCCAATTAATGGGGCCTTAGCTCAGCTGGGAGAGCGCCTCGCTGGCAGCGAGGAGGTCAGGAGTTCGATCCTCCTAGGCTCCACCAATTTCCTTTCACCTG
>DOHJ01000115.1:0-329 GCA_003535335.1 Paracoccaceae bacterium
CATCCCCACTCAGTGACAGATCTGCAAAAGCAAAGCTTGTAGAGGCAACCAGTACAGTCGTTGCCAGAAATATTTTTCTCATTATTGTCCCCATTTATTGATCAGGTGTCATTTGAAACACCACAGCTTATCCAGTTCAGAGAACTGAATTAAACCGATTACATATTTGCTGAGAGGTTTTCCTGGCTGTGTTGTGCTTACGGAATCAAAAGCACAGAATAAATTACCCAAGATGGTGATGAAATCAAAAAAAAACGGTGTATTATTGGGCGTATAAAGAATATTAATAAATAATGTGGTATTTTTGCACGCTGTCGCAAGGCAACTTT
>DOHJ01000115.1:665-2856 GCA_003535335.1 Paracoccaceae bacterium
TGCATATAATCTGGAACGCCAAGCGCACAGATCTATAAACACTGCCATTGAAATGGTTTTGGCTAAACACCACCAAACCGTTCTGTAATTTTCTGCCCGATCTGGTCACGGGTCTGGCGGTAGGATGCCAGATTGGCCTCGCGCCCCTCGCATAATCCTGTCGGGTCCAGAACGGGCCAATATTCGACCTCAAGATGATGATAACGGGTCAGATCAAGCGCGCGATGCCGGCTGGCCGGTGACAGGCAAACCACCAGATCATAACCCGACAAATCATCGCCCCAATCTTGCATTTCGTCAAACGATCTGGCCTTGTGGCGGGACAGCTCCACACCGATTTCAGCGCAAACCGCAACGGCATAACCATCAATTTCAAAGTCACTTTTAACACCGGCCGATTGCACGTAAATCGATTGGGGGAACAGCTTTTTCAGGATACCTTCGGCCATTGGCGAGCGCACCGCATTGTGATCGCAGCAAAACAAAACCGAGCCGGGGAGCGTCGCTGCCATCGCCCTATCCGCCAAAATGCAGAACGCAAATCAGGGTAAACAGGCGCCGCGCCGTGGCGGTATCGACAACTGCTTTGCCCTTCAGCCGTTCCTGCAACACCCGCCCGCCTTCATCATGAATGCCACGGCGCGCCATATCGATGGTTTCAATCTGGCTGGGAGGCAGTTTTTTCACCGCGTCAAAATAGCTTTCGCAGATCATAAAATAATCTTTGACCACTTGGCGAAACGGCCCCAGTGACAGATGGAATTCAGCCGATTTTTCGCCGCTTTCGGTGCTAAGATCAAACACCAGCCGTCGCTGGCGAATGGCCAGAATTAAACGGTACGGCCCGGCAGGCGGCGCTTTATCGCCCCGCATTGGCAGCTCGAAACTATTTTCCTCCAGCAAATCAAACATCGCAACTTTGCGCTCTTGCTCGATTTCCGGTGTTGGTGGTGCCAATCCGCTATCGTCAATTTCAATATGACTGATGCGGTTAGTCATTTAACTGATCTAACCTTAAACGCACAGATAACCCGTGCGCCTCAAGGCTTTCGGAAATCGCCAGCGTTTCGGCTGCGGGGCCGATTTGCGCCAAGGACTGCGGTGTCATTTTGGACAATGTGGTGCGTTTTAGAAAATCCAGCACTGACAAGCCGGATGAAAACCTGGCAGAGCGGGCGGTGGGCAAAACGTGGTTCGGACCGCCGACATAATCACCGATTGCCTCGGGGGTCCATGCACCGATAAATATTGCACCTGCGTGTTTGATTTCGGCGGCCATACCATCGGCATCAGCCACACAAATCTCCAGGTGTTCGGGCGCGATCCGGTCCGATAATGTTACGGCCTCGTCCAGATTTTGCACGACAATCACCGCGCCAAAATCCCGCCAGCTAGGCGCTGCAATTGCGCGGCGCTCCAAGGTTTGCAGCCGTTTTTCAACCGCATCCGCCACCGATTGGCCAAAAGCGGCATTATCGGTGATCAAAATCGATTGCGCACTTTCGTCATGTTCAGCCTGCGACAGCAGATCAACCGCAATCCAGTCGGGGTTGTTGTCCTTGTCGGCAATCACCAGAATTTCACTGGGACCGGCGATCATATCAATGCCCACCTTGCCAAACACGCGGCGTTTAGCGGCCGCCACAAAAGCATTGCCCGGACCCGTAATTTTATCAACAGGTTCAATGGTTTCAGTGCCATAAGCCAGCGCCGCAACCGCCTGCGCGCCGCCAATTTTATAAATCCGGTCCACGCCCGAGATTTTAGCAGACAGCAAGACCAACGGGTTACAAATGCCGTCCGGCGTGGGCACCGCGATTGCCAGCCGTTCAACCCCTGCCACCTTGGCCGGAATGGCGTTCATCAATACCGAAGACGGATATGACGCCACCCCGCCGGGCACATAAAGCCCCGCGGATGAAACCGGCCCCCAGCGCCAGCCCAATGTTGCGCCGCTGTCATCTGTCCAACTGGCATCTTCGGGCATCTGGCGCTCGTGGTAAATACGAATGCGATCTGCGGCCAGCTCCAGCGCTTCACGCTCGGCGGCGGATACCTTGGCGCAGGCCTCATCAATTTCGGCAGCCGTAAAAACCAAGGTTTCCGGTGTCAATTCCAGCCGGTCAAATTTCGCAGTCAGCTCGATAACAGCAGCATCACCGCGGGCGCGCACATCGGCAATAATACCTGC
>DOHJ01000115.1:3258-5397 GCA_003535335.1 Paracoccaceae bacterium
AAATTGGCGTCGGTTGAATTTAGAAATATAGGCATGGCTTTACTCCGGATGTTTGGGCATGGCTTTGGAAGGGGCAATATAGGGGCGGGTGACGTCCTTTAGAACCAGATCGAGACATTCGACATCAAGACCAATCACACCATCGCCGGCCAATGTCAGGATAACACGGCCTGTTCCGTCTTTTCCTGCTGAAAATGAAATGGACAAAAGCGACATAATCAAGTCATTATCAGCCCGATCCACCCCCTGAGATTGCACATTTACAACATCATTGATCAACAACACCGATTGCACCCGCTCAAAGGGCCGTTTGCGCATCTGCGCGTTATCGCTGTCTTCCCAGCGAAACCGGTTCAGCAAAATTGCAAAGCGATGCTGGCTTTTTTGCCAGCTAATCTCGCCAGCCGGAAACACAGCATCCTGCACCAATGCGGCCAAAATCGCCAAATCATCAGCATCCTCGGCCTTTAGTTGCAGCGGCTTTTCAGCCCCGTCTTCAAATTTGGCATCTTCAGCCATTTTGCTTGATCCGTTCTATTTTCGCGCCAACCCCGCGCAATTTTGCAACCACATGTTCATAGCCACGATCCAGATGGTAAACGCGGCTAATCACTGTTTCACCCTCGGCCGCCAAGCCCGCAAGAATCAACGAAACAGAGGCGCGTAAATCGGTGGCCATCACCGGCGCACCTTTAAGACGATCAACCCCGGTCACCGTGGCATGACCGCCTTGCACATCAATATTTGCCCCCATGCGGATCAGTTCGGGCGCGTGCATAAAACGGTTCTCGAAAATCTTTTCTTCCAGCACACTAACCCCGTTTGCCGTGCAAAGCAGCGCCATCATCTGGGCCTGCAAATCGGTTGGAAACCCCGGGAATGGTTCAGTCACCACATCAACCGCATTGATCAGATCACCACGGCGCTTGACCTTCAATCCATTGGCGGTTTCGCTAACATCAATACCGGCCAGATCCAGTTTTTCAGCAAATGCCGCCACCAGATCCATGCGCCCACCCAGCAATTCGACCTCGCCACCGGCAATGGCGGGGGCCAACATGTAGGTGCCCAGTTCGATCCGGTCGGTGACCACAGGATGCGTGGCCCCGTGCAAGCGATCCACGCCTTGAATGGTGATGCTTGACGTTCCGTCACCGTCAATCTGCGCGCCCATTTTGCGCAAACAATCGGCCAGATCCACAATTTCAGGTTCGCGCGCGGCGTTGTTAATAACCGTGGTGCCTTTGGCCAAGGTTGCGGCCATCATAATGTTTTCGGTTGCCCCGACCGAGGCAAACGGAAAATCAATCACCGCCCCTTGCAAACCCTTTGGCGCAACGGCGTGTAAATAGCCGTCTTTCAGCTTAATTTCGGCCCCCATCGCGGTTAATGCATCGGTATGAATATCCATCGGCCGCGCGCCAATCGCGCAACCGCCGGGCAATGATACCGTGGCTTGGCCATGGCGCGCCAGCAGCGGCCCCAACACAAGGTTGGAGGCGCGCATTTTACGCACGATGTCATAATGGGCCACAGGATTATCCGCCTTGTGGCTGGACAGCACAATCACATGCCCGTCATCCAGGCTCGACACTTCGGCCCCCAATGATTCTAGCAACTGCGTCATGGTGGCGATATCAGACAGGCGCGGCGCGTTTGTTAACGTCAGCGGTTCATCCGACAACAAGGTCGCCGGCATTAACGTCAGGCAGGCGTTTTTTGCCCCTGCAATCGGGATTTGACCATTTAACGCACCATTACCTTTTACAACTATTGAATCCATACTTACTCTGCCTTTTCCTGTTTGCCTGTTGGCGCTTTGCGGGCCCGAATTTGGGCTTTGCGCCTTTTCATATTTTCTTTCATCGTCGCCTTTAGCCGTTTCTCGCGATCCGACTGCTTTTGCACTTTGCTCTGATTTCCTGCCTGAGGAGTGCGGCTCTGATTGTCTGGTTTCTGTTTCATAACACACTCTCTATAGAATGACGCCGTTATGGTCCAGATTGCGCTTGCACCAAATGAAAAATAGCCCTATTCAGCCCCACAGCATTGCTGCCGTAGCTCAGGGGTAGAGCACTCCCTTGGTAAGGGAGTGGTCGGGAGTGGGAATCTCCCCGGCAGCACCAGTTTCTGGGTATT
>DOHJ01000126.1 GCA_003535335.1 Paracoccaceae bacterium
ATTTTGAGTGGTCCAACAAAGAACTGTTCTACGGGCTTTACCAGCGCACTGACAGTTTCTGGGAAAATTCTGAATTGCAGGCCCAAGGGCTACCTTCGCCAGAGGAGCTGAAATTGATGGAGAGCCTGCATGCCTATATTCAGCCGGATGTATTTACCGAACCGGCCTTTGTGCCTGCCGTTTCGAGCGCTGAAAAACTGTCGGATCGGCGGGTGCTGCGTCAAGCAGGTAAATTGCTGGATGAAGCGGGCTGGAAAGTAGGCGATGACGGTTTCAGGTATAATGCGGCAGGCGAAAAACTGTCTATTGAATTTCTCAATGACAGCCCGTCATTTGAACGTATCATCGTGCCTTATGTGCAAAACCTGAACCGGCTGGGGGTGGATGCAGTTTACAGTCTTGTGGATGCTGCCCAGTCGAAAGACCGTGAAAAGAACTTTGATTTTGACATAACCGTACGCCGCTACGTGATGTCGGAAACCCCGGGCATTGAATTGCGTGGCATGTTTGGCGGCGAAACTGCCGAATTGCTGGGTTCAAACAATATTGCCGGTGTGGCCGATCCTGCCATTGATAAACTGATCGAAATTATCGAGGCCGCCCAAACCCGCGATGATCTGGATGTGGCGGTTAAGGTTCTGGACCGTGTGCTGCGATCGATGCATATCTGGGTGCCGCAATGGTACAATCCTGTGCATAATATCGCCTATCTGGACATGTATGAGCGGCCCTACACAGACACCCCGCCAAAAACCAGCTTGGGTGAGATGTCAATCTGGTGGTATAACCCTGAAAAAGCCGCGGCCCTAAGGGCCGCAGGTGCGTTTCAATAATAATAACAAAAACAGGCAACAGCTAAATGGGCGCATATATTTTACGGCGATTGCTGCTGATCATCCCGACGATGATTGGCATCATGGTGATCAATTTCGCCCTGATCCAGTTTGTCCCCGGCGGGCCGATTGAACAAATTCTGGCCAATCTGGAAGGCGAGGGCGATGCCTTTTCCACCATTTCCGGTGGCGGTGATGCTGGCGGTGGCGAGGTAGGCGGCGACGATCGTTACCAAGGTGCGCGCGGTTTGCCGCCGGAATTCATCAAAGAGCTGGAAATCCAGTTCGGCTTTGATAAACCGCCGCTGGAACGGTTCCTGAACATGATGTGGGATTATCTGCGCTTTGATTTTGGCGAAAGCTATTTTCGCAGCGTTAGCGTGATTGATCTGGTGATCGAAAAAATGCCGGTGTCGATTACGCTGGGCCTTTGGTCGACCCTGATTGCTTACATGATTTCAATTCCGCTGGGCATTCGCAAGGCGGTCAAGGATGGCAGCCGGTTTGATACTTGGACCTCGGGCGTGATTATCATTGCCTATGCCATTCCGGGATTTTTGTTTGCCATTCTGCTTCTGGTGCTTTTTGCAGGTGGATCCTATTGGAAAATATTCCCGCTGCGTGGCCTGACCTCGAATAATTTTGATGATTTGACCATGATCGGCAAAGTGCTGGATTATTTCTGGCACATCACCCTGCCGGTTCTGGCCTCGACCATTGCCTCGTTTGCCACGCTGACCTTGCTGACAAAAAACTCGTTTCTGGACGAAATTAATAAACAATACGTGGTCACGGCCAAGGCCAAGGGCCTGTCGGAAAACGCCGTGCTTTACGGCCATGTTTTTCGCAACGCCATGCTGATTGTCATCGCCAGTTTTCCGGCGCTGTTTGTCGGGGTGTTTTTTGGCGGCTCGTTAATAATCGAAACCCTGTTCTCACTGGATGGTCTGGGCCGTCTGGGGTTCGAGGCCGTGGTGGTGCGTGATTATCCGGTGATGTTCGGCACGCTTTATTCCTTCGGATTACTGGCGCTGGTTGTCGGTATTCTGTCGGATCTGATGTATGTTTTTATCGACCCCAGAATCGATTTTGAAGGGAGGGGCAGCTGATGGCATTATCCCCCCTTAACAGACGCCGCTGGCGTAATTTCCGTAGCAATAAACGTGCCTATTGGTCGCTGGTTATATTTAGTGTGCTGTTCATCCTGTCGCTGTTTGCCGAATTTATTGCCAATGACAAACCGATCGTGGTGAATTACCGCGGTGGATATTATATGCCGGTTTTTAATTTCTACCCCGAAACCGAATTTGGCGGTGATTTCAAAACCGAGGCGATTTACCGCGATATCGAGGTGAAATGCCTGATTGCATCCGGTGGTCGCGAGGAATGTTGGGATAACCCCGAAGCGGTGATCAAAGATGTTGCCGACGGGTTTATCGGCAATCAGGATGCAGCAAGCGGTGAAATGGTTGAAAACGGCTGGATGCTTTGGCCGCTGATCCCCTATTCATTCAACACCATCGTCGACATCCCCGGCGTGGCCCCGTCCGCGCCTGACGGGCATAACTGGCTGGGCACCGATGACACCAAACGCGATGTTTTGGCGCGGGTGATTTACGGCTTTCGACTGTCGGTGTTTTTCACCATTCTGGTTTCCAGCATTGCCTCGATTATCGGAATTGCGGCGGGCGCCATTCAGGGCTATTTCGGCGGCTGGATTGATCTGACGTTTCAGCGCTTGCTGGAAATCTGGGGTTCGACCCCGTCGATTTACGTTATCATCATTCTGTTTGCGATTTTAGGGCGAAGTTTCTGGTTACTGGTGTTTATCACCATCCTGTTTGGCTGGCCCGCGCTGGTCGGGGTGGTGCGGGCCGAATTTTTGCGGGCGCGCAATTTTGAATACGTGCGCGCGGCCAAGGCGCTGGGCGTTTCGGACCGCGTTATCATGTTCCGCCACATGCTGCCCAACGCCATGGTCGCCACGCTGACATTCCTGCCATTCATCATCACCGGTACAATCGCCACGCTGGCCACGCTTGATTTTCTGGGCTTTGGTTTGCCGTCATCTTTGCCGTCGCTGGGCGAGCTGACAAGGCAGGCCAAACAAAATATTCAGGCCCCGTGGCTGGGCTTTACCGCATTTTTTACCTTTGCAATTTTACTGTCACTGCTGGTCTTTGTTTTTGAAGGCGTGCGCGATGCGTTTGATCCCAGAAAGACCTTTGAATGAACGATATTTTGCAGATCAAAAACCTGTGCGTGACATTTCGTCAGGACGGCAAGGAAACACAAGCGGTCAAACATGTGTCCCTGACTGTGGGGCGCGGCGAAACTGTGGCGATAGTGGGTGAATCCGGTTCCGGCAAATCTGTAACGGCACTTTCAACCGTTGCGCTGTTGCCAGATAGCGCTGAAATCACCGGCAACATCGACTATGAAGGGGCCGAGATGATCGGCGCGAGCGATACCGAATTGCGCCGGGTTCGCGGCAACGACATCAGCTTTATTTTTCAAGAACCGATGACCTCGCTAAATCCGCTGCACACCATTGAAAAGCAACTGGCCGAGAGCCTGTCATTGCATCAGGGTTTGCGCGGCACTCGGGCGCGGGAACGCATTTTGGAACTGCTGCGCAAGGTCGGCATTCGTGACGCTGAAACACGCCTAGGGGCGTATCCGCATCAGTTGTCGGGCGGACAGCGCCAGCGGGTGATGATCGCGATTGCGCTGGCCAATAAACCGGATTTACTAATCGCGGACGAGCCAACAACGGCGCTGGACGTGACCATTCAGGCACAAATTC
>DOHJ01000071.1 GCA_003535335.1 Paracoccaceae bacterium
TAACGTCATGGCGGCCGTTTTGCCTTCACTGACACCGCCTAAGGTCATGGTCGCCATGTCCGGCACCGTGTCGACATGCCCCTGCCCTATGACCGTAATCTGGCGCATGTTTTCCGCAGCCCAAACCGGTGCAGCCAGAAACATGACCAGCGCAAATATTAATTTTCCCATGATTTGTCCTTTCAGTTTTCTATTTCTTCCCTGTTATGACGCACGGCACAAGTAAATCCTTGGAGTTTGGCTTTCTTTCGGCACAATCCTGCTATAGTATCGCAAAAATAGAAAATGCCAGTTTACACAGCGGAATTTTGAATTAGGTCAGTGATATGAAACCAAATTTTGCTCTTAATCTTAGCCATGACGGCATCACCCTGCTGCACCGTGTTGATGGTGGCTGGCATTCAGTTGGCGAAGTTTCGCTGGATGATGCCGAATTTTCTCGAAAAATGGGTTTTTTACACGAAACGGCCGCAGCGCTTGAAAATGGCGGTGTCACCACAAAACTGGTGATCCCCAATTCGCAGATCCTGTTTAAAAATGTTGATGCCCCGGGGCCGTCCGACGCTGAGCGCCACAGTCAGATCAGGACCGAACTTGATGGTGCAACCCCTTATGAAATTAATGATTTAGCCTATGACTGGTGCGATAACGGCACCAATATTCATGTTGCGGCTGTTGCGCGTGAAACCTTGGCCGAGGCCGAGGCTTTTGCACTTGAGTACGGGTTTAATCCGGTTTCTTTTGTCGCACTGCCTGAAAACGGGCTGTATTCGGGCGAGCCATTTTTCGGTACGGCCAGTGCTGCAAGCAGTCTGCTGGACGTGGGTGAAACGGTTGAGGCTGATGGCGTCGCGATTGCCGTTCTTGGTCCAACCCCGTCGCCCCGAATCACAGCCCAGTCTCATTCAGAGCCAGTTAAAGATGTTGAAAGCCCAAGGCCTGCTGAAGACCCGCAGCCAGAGCACACGCCCGACCCCGACTTAAACCCTGATATTTCTGATACCAAGCTGACGCCGGCTGAAGATACAGCCGCCCCGACGGCCGGTGCCAGTGAGGCCGATGTTGATGAAACGGCCACTGCTGACACGCCAGATTCCGGCCGGAAACCTGATCAAATCCAACCCACAGTGCTATCGCCCGACATTGAAAAAGCAGACGCGCCAAAGACTAAAACGTCTGATCCTGTTTTCAGCTCGCAGCGCGAAACCACGGTCAAAACAGTTGCAGATAAACCTTCTGATGCAGCCGCCAAACGCTTGGAAAATACCCAGTCTCGCTTGTCTATTTTGCCCGAAGGCGGGCTTTCTCTTGCGCCTAAACTGGGGGGGGCAAACCGCGGCGATCACGAGCTAAAGCCGCCAAAGCCTGCACCTGCCCCAAAGCAGACGCCAAAAACATCTGCGCCTGATCCGGCAAAACCACCTGCACCTGCCCGGTCAGGCCCGAACGGAAAATCAAAGTCGGCCGAGGAAATTTTGGCTGCGGCAAAAACCCAAGCCATGGCAAATCCGGGCACTGCGCCGCCTACAGCGCCCGATGGGTCTGATGAAGCCGAAAAAATGACAATTTTCGGGGCTCGTAAAAAGCAGGTTAAGAAGGGAAAACCACGCCATTTGGGCCTTGGCCTACTGGCGTTGCTGGTCGCGGTTTTTGCAATTATAATTTTGTGGTCTTCTTTTTTCCTGAATGACACAGTTGCATTTTGGCGCAACGACGACAGCATAGCTGCGAGCCAAACAACAGATCAAACAGCAGATCAAACAACAACGCCACAAGCACAATCAGATGTCGGTGAGGCGCTTGCGATGCTGACGGAACCCGGCATCAAACGCCCGGACCCGCTTGAGGAGCTTATGATTGTTACGCCCCAAACAGAGCTTGCAGAAGAACCAGAACCGGCCCCTAAAATTGCGCCTGTGCCCAGGCCTGAAATTAAAACCAACACCACCCCCGATCCTTCCCGCCCCAAGACCCCTTTAAGTGACGACGACGTCAAAACCACCTATTCCAACACCGGTATCTGGCAGCGTGGCCCGGCCATTCCTGCCGAACCGGTTCAGGATGAAACCGATACGCTTTTTCTGACTTCGGCAGACCCGAAAATTATCTGGAACGACGCAATCGCCCTGCCCCGGCCTCTGGATGATGCCAGTGCTCAACCGCTGGAAAACCAATCGTCGCCTGTGGCCGAAACTACGCGGTTCGATCTGGACACACGCGGTTTGGTCATTGCCACCCCCCAAGGCGCGCTCACGCCGGATGGGGTGATGGTTTATTTAGGGCCGCCTCCTGTCAAACCGGCCGAACGCGGCAACAGGGTGCCACAGATTGTGGTCGAGCCGGATTTGCGTCTTGCAGGATTTCGTCCCAAAGCACGCCCCGCAGACTTGGTCGAGCAAAGGCAAACAGCGCAATTGGGCGGGCGCAGCCGGAGCGAGCTGGCAGGTTTTCGCCCCAAACCGCGCCCCGTCACCGAAAAGACCGAAAAAGAGGCCGATGAAACCCCGACCGAACAGGCCGTAGTTTTATCAAGCAAACCCCGCCACAGGCCACGCAATTTTGCCAAACTGGTGGCCATCTCCCGCACCTTGACACCTCGGTCCGGGGCCGAACCGCGAGCCTTGCCCCCCTCGACACAGGCCAGCGCACGTGGTTCGTCCCCGTCCACCACCAAAGTTGCCAAACCGGCCGTTCCACGCAGCCAAACCATTGCCCCCACCGGAAAAACCCGGTCCTCGGTTGCCAAACTGGCCACAACGAAAAATGCGCTCAGGCTAAAGCGCACGTCCTTGATCGGCGTTTACGGATCCCCCAGCAAACGGCGCGCTTTGGTGCGTCTGGCAAACGGGCGGTACGTTAAGGTTAAGGTCGGTCAGCGGGTCGACGGCGGCAAGGTGGCCGCGATTGGCGAATCCGAGTTGCGTTATGTCAAAGGCGGGCGCACGATTGTGTTAAAGATGCCGAAACTTTAATATATTGAACATTTAATTTAGGTCTTAAACGCCTATTAGATCCGTCAATTCATAAATATCATCGGTTCCGACCACGAAATGACACCGCAAGCCGGGTGCAGCTGATCGAGGCCTAATTAAGGTGAAATATACGCCTTGACCGACCTGAGTGTTTTTTGTAACCGCGTCGCATTCATAGAGATTATATGCCTGCGGCGCGGATATTTATAGAACAATAATAAGCGCATTTTATCCTTGGGAAACACCTGCTTGGGCAAATGTCGACATGCCGCTGTGGCAAGCAATCGCGCCCTTTAGCACCCCGATTGCAAGGGCAGCGCCCGAGCCTTCGCCAAGGCGCATATCAAGAGCCAATAGCGGTTCTTTGCCAAGGGTTTTCAGGATTGTGCCATGGGCATTTTCAGGCGATAAATGCCCTGCAACCGCGTGATCCAGCGCGCCTGTAACGCTCATTTCCAAAACAGATGCCGCAGCCGAGCAAATAAAACCATCCAGAATGACCGGAATGCGCAAAATGCGGGCTTTGCTGATCGCGCCAACCATTGCGGCCAATTCGCGCCCGCCAAGGCAGCGCAACACTTGCAACGGGTCTGACAGCACTTTGGCGTGAAGTTCCAAGCCTTTAGCCACCACTTTGGTTTTCAGCAACAGTCCCGCGTCATCCACACCGGTACCCCGCCCGGTCCACTCAGCCGCATCGCCGCCAAACAGAGCCGCCGCAATCGCCGCGGCCGATGTGGTGTTGCCAATGCCCATTTCGCCCGTGACCAACAAATCTGACGCCGGATCCACAGCATCCCAGCCGGTTTTTATCGCAGCAACCACCTCGGCCTCGCTCATCGCTGCGGCTTTGGTGAAATCTGCGGTGGGGCTGTCCAGCGATATGGCATGCACATCCATTTTGGCCCCGAAGGTTTTGGCCAACTGGTTGATCGCAGCACCACCGTGTTGAAAATTCAGCACCATTTGTTCGGTCACTTCAGGTGGAAACGCCGAAACACCTTGGGCGCAAACCCCGTGATTGCCGGCAAAAACAATAATTTGCGGCGCGTTCATTTCCGGTTTGGCATCGCCACGCCAGCCCGCATACCAAATCGCCAAATCCTCTAGCCGCCCCAGTGCCGCCGGTGGTTTGGTCAACTGGCTGTTGCGCTGCTCGGCTTGTGCGCGGGCCGTGTTGTCTGGCTGGGGTAGATCATCCAGAATGGTGCGAAATTGGGCAAGTGTGGTAAAAGTCATTGGCATCCCTCGTTGATATTTGTCACCTTTTTGGTTTATCCCCTACCAAGATGCAAGATCCGATAAAAAGGCCCTGTTCATGTTAAAATCCGACCCAAAGCTGATTAAGCTAACCGACGTGCCCGCAGCGCTTGGCCTGCTGAGCCGTTTGCCGGTGAGAGGGGCGGGCACACGCGGGGCTGCTGTGGCTTGGGCGTTTCCGGTTGTCGGGCTGATTATCGGGCTGATTTTGGCTGCGGTTGCAGGCGTTTTAGCCAAATTCGGCCTGTCGCCCGACCTGAATGCCGGCCTGATCCTGTTTGTTGGCGTGATGATAACCGGCGCGATGCACGAAGATGGCTTGGCCGATAGCGCAGACGGGCTTTGGGGGGGCTGGGACCGGATCCGCAGGTTGGAAATTATGAAAGACAGCCAGATCGGCACGTATGGCGTGATCGCCTTGATCGTTTCGTTTGGATTGCGTTGGGCGGCGATTGCGGCCCTGATCCGCGCCGATAGCCTGCTGCCTGCGTTGATTGGCGTGGCGGTGTTGTCACGCCTGCCGATGGTGGTGATGATGGCAATGATGCAAAATGCGCGTGGTGACGGATTGTCCGCCAGTGCTGGTCGGGTTGGCAAGGCCACGGTTTGGCTGGCGATCGGACTGGGGGGCGGTGTTGGCGCGGTTTTGTTGGGCGGCGCGTTTATCGGGGTGATTGGCGGTATTTCGATTGCCACATTGGCACTGGGGCTGATTGCCAAACGCAAAATCGGCGGCCAGACCGGTGACATTTTAGGGGCCAGCCAGCAAGTGGCGGAAATTACCGCACTGGTAATTCTGGCAACGCTTTAGGGCGCTTTATTGCGGCACTTCGAACACCTGACCGGGGTAAATCAGATCGGGGTTGCGGATATTGTCGCGATTGGCCTGAAAGACCTTAACGTATAAAATACCTTCGCCATAATTATCGCGTGCAATCGCCCAAAGGGTTGAGCCGGGTTGAACGGTTACGCTGGAGACAGACCGGGCTTGGGTCTGAGTTTGGGCCTTTTGTAAAATCGCCGCCGCTTCGCGTTTAAACGGGGTTTCGGTGCGCGACACCACCGCGCCTTGGGCGTCAACCTGATCCACCCGCAAAACATAAACGCCGGCATCAACATCAGGCAAATCCGTGTGCCAAGCGCCATCCGGATCAATCACAGCGGTTTGAATCTGGGTGTTGTCCAGATAGACCCGCACAAAACCGGCCTCACTACCGCGCCCTGTCAGCTGTACTTCGCCCAGTGCATCATAGGAAATTGCATCGATCACCACATGCCCGATCACCGGTGCGCTGCTGCGGGCCGGTTGCAACAGGCGCACGCCTTGATCGGTGCTTAGCAAAACGGCTGGCGCAACAGGCGGCAGGGCGGTTTTGGGTAATGCGGAATTAGCTGTGTTGGTTTTTGGCAATGTGTCATCCGCGGCCGGGGCAGCTGTGCCGATTTGTAGCGTCGGAACTGTGACCGCTTGTTGTGGCTTTACAGACGCCAAAGACCTTTCATCCGATTGCAAGACAGGCATCAAAGCAGACGCAACCGGTGCCAAAATCACCTGCTCTGTTGAAATGATCGGCGTATCGCCTGAACCGGACACCGCCAAAGATAAAATTTGCGCCGCATCACTGATAGGCAAATCCAGCATTGCTACAAAATTGCCTTGGGCGTCAGACTTGGCTGTGGCGACCTGCTGGCCATCCAGTATAATCCTGACGTCTTGATCCGGCTCGGCAACTCCTGCCATAACCGAAGCGCCATCCGGTTCAATCCGTACCAGATCAAATTTAGGGGCAGCGCTAGGAAACGGGGTATCATCTGTTTGGGTTTTATCGGGATTTTGCCCGATTTCCAGCTCAACCTTTGTTGGTGTGCCTTGGGTATTTTTTGGCAGGCTCGCCAGCGCGACAGGTTCAACACCTGTTGCTGTTAGATTTTTCTGATAAATAAAATACCCGACCAGCAGCAAAACCACAGCAACAACAGCCCCTGACACAAGCTTAGCCACACCAACACCCGATGTTCCCGACATTCTGAATCCCCCAACTTGCACATCACCTTTTTTGCTAACATGCTTTGAAAATTATAGCACCCTTGCAACCACGGGTCAAAATACAAATCCAGGGATTTAACCGATGAATAACAGCCCGAAATATTCGATCTGCGTTTATTGCGGATCGCGGTTTGGCACAAACCCGGCCTATAAAACGGCGGCCACCCAGCTGGGTCAATCGATTGCCACAGAAGGCTGGCGGCGAAACTTTTGGTGTGATCCCTGAACATCTGCTGGAACTTGAGGTCGGCAAACGCGATCTGTCGCAATTCATCGTTACGGGCAATATGCACGAGCGCAAAAAGGTGATGTACATGAATTCAGACGCCATCGTGGTGCTGCCCGGCGGGGCTGGATCACTGGACGAGCTGTTCGAGGTGC
>DOHJ01000203.1:0-547 GCA_003535335.1 Paracoccaceae bacterium
CTGCGTTGCCTTTAAGGGCACCTTCCTGCGCCTCTGCTTTAGTGAAACCCAAATCACCGGCTTTGGCGGCGGAATAGTTAACCTGCCCCATCTGGCCTTTTTGGCCATTGATCGAGGATATATTGATGACGCGACCAAAGTTGCGCTCCCGCATGCCGTTCCAGATCGGGTGGGTCATGTTGAAAACCCCCGAAAGGTTGGTGTTTATCACATCTTGCCATTGTTCGCGGCTCATTTTGTGAAACATGGAATCGCGGGTGATGCCAGCGTTGTTGACCAGAATTTCAATTGGCCCCAGATCGGCCTGAACCCGAGTGATACCTTGGACGCAAGCATCATAATCAGCAACAGACCATTTATAGGTGGCGATACCGGTTTTTTTGCTAAAGTTCGTGGCAGCGACATCATTGCCGGCATAAGTGGCGGCCACAATATATCCTTTGGATTTTAGGGCTGTGGAAATAGCAGCGCCAATTCCGCGCGTGCCTCCGGTGACAAGGGCAATTCTGGTCATATTCAACTCCAAATCCTATGCGAAACTTAGTTG
>DOHJ01000203.1:942-4586 GCA_003535335.1 Paracoccaceae bacterium
GCAACCGTAATTCCATCACCAATGCACAGACCATCCAACCCTCTTTTTGAAGCTTTGTGTATCACTTCAAGAAAAAATTACTTCAGGGTTGGTCAACACAGGCATCCGCTATAGTTTGATAATAACCGAGCGGAAAAACGGACAGGCTGTTTGCCTAAGTTCTAAGCGCGCTTCTTATTGGCGGGGGACCTCCAAGGCGGTGCGGTTGTCGGGTAACCAAAATAATAACCCTGTAAACAATCAATGCCAATAGATTCGAGGAATTTATGATCTTCGGCGGTTTCAACGCATTCGGCTACGGTAAACATATCGAACTGTTCAGCGATTGCTATCAGGGCTTTTGTTAGCACCTGATTGTCCGTGTCTGTACTGATGTTACGAATGAATTGGCCGTCAATTTTAATAATATCAAAGTAAAAATTTTTCAAAAACCGAAAAGCGGTGTACCCTGCGCCAAAATCATCAAGCGCGAAAGATATTCCCATTTTTTGCAAGTCTTGCATAAATGAAGTGACAAGTTCTGGCATCATCATCGCCGAAGATTCTGTGATTTCAAGAATTAATCGCTCACCTGCTGTCGGGTCGAGTTTCAGCCCGTGATTCAGGGTTTCCATCCAGCGCCCATAACCGATTGAACGGGCAGACATATTGATAGAAAGACGCAAAGACGGCTCTTCCGCCAATGATTCTAGCCCCATTTCAAGCGCCAAACAATCGACAATGCGCCCCATTTCATCATTTTCGATCTGTTCAATAAAATCACGCGCCGGAATGATGCGACCGGTTTTATCCATAATCCGGATCAACCCCTCATAAAACGCGACCTTGTTATTTCCATTGGCCATTACGACAGGTTGATAGGCAAGCAAAACATTTTTCTCACGCAAAGAGGTTCTGACCATTTGCATTACGTCCTTGTCACGTTGGCGCGTGGCAAAATTCAGCGGATTATCGATATTGCGCGACAAATCCGGTGTCGTGAAAATTTTATTCTTCTTCATCAGAACCTCCGTTATAAGCAAAGACACATTGAAGCCTTATTGACTAATAATTGGTGAATATTCACATTTTGTTCTATTTTGGCTAAAATGCCATTTAAACAGATAAGTGTATGTAAACAGGAGATTTTATGGGAAATTCATGTGACTGGGTTGGCGAAGGGGGAATTTATATTTCTTATCACGATACCGAATGGGGGGTTCCTGAATACGATAGTCGCGCCCTTTGGGAGAAACTGATTCTCGACGGGTTTCAGGCAGGGCTTAGCTGGATCACCATCTTAAAGAAACGTGAAGATTTCCGCCAAGCCTTTGAGGGGTTTGATCCCAATGTGATTGCAAACTGGGGAGAAGCCGAGGTTGAGCGTTTGCTTGGAAATGCCGGCATTGTGCGCCACCGTGGCAAGATCGAGGCAACAATTGGCAATGCCAAGGCATGGCAAGTGATTGAGGCGCGCCAAGGGTTTGATAATTTTCTGTGGGATTATGTTGATGGTAAACCGCTGCAAAACCGGTTTCAGAGCACCGCCGAAGTCCCGGCCCAAACTGCGTTATCGGTGCAGATTTCAAAGGATTTGAAAAAAGAAGGTTTCAAATTTTGCGGCCCGACCATTGTTTATGCCTTTATGCAAGCGGTGGGCATGGTGAATGACCACGTGGTTGATTGTGAGTGCCATGATCGGGTGGCGGCAATGGTAAACCTTAATAAGGCTGGTTAGAGCGAGACCTGATCTCCTAAAATATGTGTTGGCGTAAAATAGAGGCGACTATCAGGCTCCATGGAAATAAACTATTTTCGACAAATTATCACCATATTCCACCTCCATATTGATATTTGAAAAGAGTGCAGCTTAGGCGGCATATCCGCAAATTATACTTATAGGAGGCGCATTGTGCCGGTTTATTCATTTTCGACATATTCCAATACGGATCTTGGCCGGCCGTCGGGTTCGATTGCAACGGGAACGTTTACGGTTTCCGGCCCACCATCGGTTATGGAAGTGCAGGATGACGATGGAATTTTTGATGATGAGAGCCCTCACGGCGGCCAAACGCTTGATACCAGCCAGCAGGTTCTTTCGACTAATTTCGACGGGATATATTCAGCAGGCCAAGTGGTGCGTTCGGTGTACCGGTATGAGGTTACCAACAACACCACTGGTGAAACCGGTTATGCCTATCTAATCCGTATACATACCGGCACGGACCCTTCTTCTCCCGGGGGGCAGGATGGCGATTATTACAATGCGTTTTCGATAGATGTATCCGCCGGAGATTCCATTACTTTAAGTAGTGGCAACTATGTTGGCCAAACCCCGTTTTCCAATCTTGTGGTGTGTTTTACCAAGGGCACGGGCATTTTAACCGATAAAGGCGAGCGGGCAGTGGAAAGCCTGCAAGCCGGCGATATGGTGGCAACACGTGATAACGGTTATCAACAACTGCGCTGGATCGGCAAAAAAACCATCGTAGCTAACAGTGATGTTGCGCCAATATTATTCAAGCAAGGCGTATTGGGAAATCACAAGGATTTACTGGTTTCACCAAATCACCGCATGATGATTGAATCTGCTTCGGCCGATTTGCTGTTCGCCGAACATGAGGTTCTGGTTCCGGCCAAGCATTTATTGGGCAATTCCGGAATTACAAAACTTGTTGGCGGGTTTGTAACCTATGTACATATGCTGTTTGACAAGCATGAAATCGTCTTTGCCAATGGCAGCCCCAGCGAAAGTTTCTATCCGGGCACCGAGGCTTTAGACGCATTGGAAAAACCAAGCAAAGACGAAATACTTGGCTTATTTCCAGAATTGGCCGGCACAGGGCAATCCACAGCTTATGCCGACACTGCGCGTATCTGCTTGAAAGAATACGAAGCAAAAGTGCTAATGAACTTTGATGGCTTGCCATGCTAAAATAAATTGCGCCGCTTTCCACTAACGCGCAAACTGTTGCTTTGTGGTTCAAGGTAAATCCGAAACGCGCAGACATAAACCCAGAGGAAACCCACAGCTGAACATGCAGGCATTAGGGGGCAATCAGGGTTTTGATAATTGCCAGCGCGCTTTGCGTATCCCATTCGGCATCCCCCGTCAGGCGGGCGATTTCCTGACCTTGTGGATCAATAATAACTGTAACGGGCAGCCCCAAAATTCCCATGCTGCGGGCCAGCCCCTGTGTCGGGTCCAGCAGGATCGGCAGATCGGTAATTCCTGCCTTGTCAAAAAACTTGCGGATTCCGGGCAGAGTGTTGCGGCCCGTGGCAATGGTGACAACCTCGAAATTTTCACCGCCTAACTGCTGTTGCAGCCGGTTGATTGACGGCATTTCCTTGCGACACGGCGGGCACCAGGTGGCCCAGATATTCACCAAAATATATTTTCCTTTATAGTCGGCCAGATTATGCTCGTCGCCTTCAGGGTCGTTAAACGGCACTTGGGATGCTGGCTTGGGGGTGGCATGAAACGACAATTTCTTCATTTCGCCCTCGGCCAACGGGTGCGCGCCAAAAATCCCTGTGCTTTGCACGTCTGCTGTTTCGGTCTGCGGGGCTAAAACAAAGCTATTGACCAGCAGATAGATTGCACCAACCGCAACTGGGACGTATAGAAAGGCGTAACGACGAAAACCCATTTATGACAACTT
>DOHJ01000202.1:0-2039 GCA_003535335.1 Paracoccaceae bacterium
AGGGTTAACAGCCGCAATATGCATCGCAACTTGACGCCCGAACGCCTCGTTGTCACCTTTCAGCGCAACCAGTACACCAATGTTGCCCATGCCATCGGTCACAGCATTATGCACATATGACACAACCTGATCACCGCTTAAGGCAGTCATGCGGCGCACCGACATATTTTCACCGATCACGGCAACCTTGTCGGTTACGATTTCGGCAACAGTTTTGCCATCCATTTCGGCCGCGTTCAGCGCGTCGATATCGTTAACACCCAAAGCAACCTCGGCAATACCGCCAACCATTTTCTGAAACTCGGCATTTTTGCCAACAAAATCGGTTTCCGAATTCACTTCGACCGCAACACCTTTGCCAGCGGCAACTTTAACCGCAACCAGACCCTCGGCAGCCGTACGGCCCGATTTTTTTGCAGCTTTTGCCAGACCTTTGGTGCGCAACCAGTCGGTTGCCGCCTCGATGTCGCCATCATTTTCAACCAAGGCTTTTTTTGCGTCCATCATGCCAGCGCCAGTGCTGTCACGAAGCTCTTTTACCAATGCAGCTGTAATCGCCATCATCGATCTCCTGAAATTTAGGTTTCAAATAATCAGGCGCAACCCATGCCGCACCTGACTTTGCCAATGCTTACTCAGCAGGCTTTTCTTCAGCTTTGGCAGGCTCTTCTTTTGCTGCTTCAACTGGTGTTTCTGCTACCACTTCTTCAGCAACCACGTCTTCAATAGGCGCTTCATCCATGGCACCCAGATCGATACCGGCCGCCCCCATTTGGGCAGTCATACCGTCAAGAGCAGCACGCGCCACCAGATCAGTATAAAGCGCAATCGCACGCGCCGCATCATCGTTGCCCGGAATGATGTAATCAATACCATCAGGGTTACAGTTGCTATCCACAATAGCCACAACCGGAATGCCCAGTTTGTTGGCTTCGGCAATTGCCAGATCTTCTTTGCGCACATCAATCACAAAAATCAGATCAGGCTGGCTGCCCATTTCACGAATGCCACCAAGGCTGGCTTGCAGTTTACCCTGCTCGCGCTCAATGCCCAAACGCTCTTTCTTGGTCAGGCCCTCGGCCCCACCTTCCAGCAGCTCGTCATGGTCTTTAAGACGCTTGATCGATTTGGAAATGGTTTGCCAGTTGGTCAAAGTGCCACCCAACCAACGGTGGTTCATGTAATATTGTGCGCATTTTTCAGCAGCAGCGGCAATCGGGCCAGCGGCCTGACGTTTGGTGCCGACAAACAAAATACGGCCGCCTTTGGCAGCAACATCACGAACAGCTTGCAAGGCCTGATCCAGCATTGGAACAGTTTGCGTCAGATCCATAATGTGAATGCCGTTGCGTGATCCATAAATAAACGGACCCATTTTAGGGTTCCAGCGTTGGGTCTGGTGGCCAAAGTGTACGCCAGCTTCTAGCAGCTGTCGCATAGTAAATTCAGGAAGCGCCATGCTTATAGTCCTTTTTTTTCCGGTTTGAACCTTGGGTGGGGCAATCAGGGCAAATGCCCAACCGGCGGACCTTTCGGGATTTCTCCCCGATTGGCCCAACCCCACCTGCGGAATTGATTTCGCGCGTATACAAAGCCTATGAAAAATGTGCAAGGCCCTATTTCTTCTTGCCTTAAATACCTGCGCCGCAGGCAAACCAAGATCACATAAAAATCCGCTCAAAAAACCAGAACACCCCGATCACGGCAATCAACACCGAAGCAGGCACAGAAATGCGGGATCGATACCATTTTTTGTGCCGAAACCAGACCCCAACAGCCAAAAATGCAGCTGCAATAACCGCTAGTTGGCCCAATTCCACGCCGATATTAAAGCCGATCAGGGCCGGAAAAAACTGATCATCCGGTATGCCAAATTCTGCCAACACGCTGGCAAATCCCAGCCCGTGCAGCAAACCAAAGCCAAAGATCACAACGGGCCGCCAGCGGCTAAGGCGCGACATAAATATATTCTCAACCGCCACATAAGCAATCGAGGCCGCGATTAATGGCTCGACAATAGCCGGTGAAATCACGACCCA
>DOHJ01000202.1:2398-2539 GCA_003535335.1 Paracoccaceae bacterium
CCCCCAACGCCAGCGTCACCGTATGGGCAAGCGTGAATGCCGTGATCTGCCACAGTAACGGGCGCAGATAGGTTGATAGAAAAAACAAGCCCAGAACAAACAGGATATGGTCCATACCTTTGGGTAAAATATGATCAAACC
>DOHJ01000224.1 GCA_003535335.1 Paracoccaceae bacterium
ATTTTGGCCACCACAATCGTTGAATCCGGTCTGTCTTTTCCCACGGCCAACATCATGATCGTGCACCGCGCCGATATGTTTGGTCTGGCGCAGCTCTATCAAATCAGGGGCCGTGTGGGGCGCAGTAAAATCCGCGCTTACGCTTACATGACGACAAAACCGCGCCTGAAACTGACCCCACCGGCGCAAAAACGTCTGCGGGTGCTGGCCAGTCTGGATAGTTTGGGGGCGGGCTTTACGCTGGCCAGTCAGGATCTGGACATTCGCGGCGCGGGAAATCTGCTGGGCGAAGAACAATCGGGCCAGATGCGCGAAGTGGGCTATGAGCTGTATCAACAGATGCTGGAAGAGGCGATTGGCAAAATAAAATCCGGTGAAATTGGCCTGCCCGATGATGGCGGCAAGTGGTCGCCGGTGATCAATCTGGGTGTGCCTGTGCTGATCCCTGACGTTTACGTGCCCGATCTTGATGTGCGCCTTGGGCTGTATCGGCGCTTGTCTGGCCTTAAAACCAAGGTCGAGCTGGAAGGTTTTGCCGCCGAGCTGATCGACAGGTTTGGGCCGCTGCCCAAAGAAGTCAACTCGCTGCTGCTGGTGGTGCGGATCAAAGGCATGTGCAAACGGGCCGGAATTGCCCGCCTTGATGCTGGGCCCAAAGGCGCGACAATCCAGTTTCACAACGATAAATTCGCCTCACCACAGGGGCTGGTTGAATTCATCAATGATCAACGTGGGCTGGCCAAGGTAAAGGGCACTAAAATCGTTATCCAGCGTGATTGGACCAAAGCGGCCGACAAGGTAAAAGGTGCTTATGGAATTGCCCGGGATCTGGCTCAAAAACTGATTGCCCAAAAGAAAGCACAACAAGGAAAATAAGCCTTGTTCGCCGATTATTGTTCCATAAATATCCGCGCCGCAGGCATAGAATCTTTACGCGCTATCTGACCGGATCAACTGCATCAGGCCCAATGACAGGGCCACACAACAAAACACCCCGATCATCAACGGCAGTGGCGTGCCGTCAAACGCCAACCCGATCGGCACCGCAATAACCACCCCGATAACCGTTGCAATTGCGCTTATGATTGATGCGGCCATGCCGGCAATATGGCCCATCGGCTCCATTGCGATGGCGTTCAGATTGCCCAATGTCATGCCGATCATAAAAAATACCGAGGTCATGAACACTAAAAAACCCGGGAAATATAGCCGGGCTGGCATTAAATCCAGCCAGATAATGACCAATAGGCTAAATGAGATCAGCATCACACAAATCAATGCGCTGCGCACTAAAAACACCATGCCCAATTGAATTACCAGTTTGGCATTCAACAGACCGGACGCGCCGGCAATTATCGCAATCGCGCCAAACCAGAGCGGAAAATTAGCGCCTTGATCAAAAGTGATTTCAAACACCTGCTGAGCGCTGGAGAGCATGGCGTAAAGCACACCGGATAACAAAGCCTGCACAGCAATCGTAATGCGCACGCTGCGGTTTGCAAGCACCTCTTTCACCCCGCCCCACAACGGCCCCAGTTGAAATTTTCTGCGTTTTTCAACCGGCAATGTTTCGGGTTGGCGCAGGCTGAACCAGATACTGGAAATCAGGGCAAAGATAACAAATGCCACAAAAATGACGCGCCAGCCGGAAAGCGTTATGATCACCGCGCCAATGCTGGGGGCAATCACCGGAACCAGCATGAAAACCGTTATCACAAAGGACATCAGTTTTGCCATTTGGCGACCGGAATAAATATCGCGCACAACAGCCACTGCAACCACCCGTGGGCCAGCCGCGCCGATGCCTTGCAACACACGTGCGGCCAACATTAACTCTAGCGATCCGGCCAGATATCCCAGCACTGCGCCAATGATATAAATGCCGTAACCACCCAGTAAAATCCGCCGCCTGCCAAACGCATCGGAAAGCGGGCCGGTAAATAACGTTCCCAGACCCAAGCCCAGCAAAAAACTGGTCACAATCAGTTGCGCGCGGTTTAGATTTTGCGGCGTCAAGGCATGGCCGATTTCGGGCAGGGCGGGCAACATAGCATCAATTGAAAAGGCAATTGTTGCAAATGACATTGCAATAATAGCGACAAATTCGGATGTTTTCAGGGGGGTAACCGGTGTTTTTATCAAAGCTTGGCACCAGTCTGGTCTTGGATGTTTTGGGCTTCGTTCAGCTCAATAATAACTTGGCCCCATAATTGCGCCGGTTGCGCGCCAGACAGCACCTTTTGATTGGCCAAAATAAAGGTAGGAACACCGCTGACACCAATTTCGCGGCTGTGGGCATCCCGGTTGCGGATATCGGCGATATCGGCGCCGGTTTTCAAAAGGCGCTCGACCATATCGCCGTCCATGCCGCTATCTTGGGCGATATTGCAAAGCACTCCGTCCGCGCCAATATCACGCCCTTCAACAAAATATGCCTTGAACAGCGCGGCCACCACAAAGGCCTGTCGCCCCTCGATACCGGCCCAGTGGATCAGGCGATGCGCGTTGATCGTGTTCGGGGTGCGTTTAATCGCGGCAAAATCAATTTCCAGACCGGCATCTTCGGCTTTTTCGGCGATCTCGGCGTAGACTTTGACGGCTGCGGCTTTGCCGCCAAATTTCAATTCCAGATACGCGCGTCGATCCATGCCGCTTGCGGGCATATCCGGATTTAACTGAAAAGGCTGCCATTCAATGCTGAACGGATGATCCGGATGTGCCGCCAAGGCGCGGTCCAGATAGGCCTTGCCGATATAGCACCACGGGCAAATCGGATCAGAGATAATATCAAGCTTGATCATGTTTCAGCCTTAAAAATTTCGCGCAACTGACGCCGCTGCAATTTGCCGTTTGCCCCTTTGGGCAGATCCGCAACCCGTTTGAAAATGCGCGGAGTTTTGTAGCGTGCCAGTCTTTGGCTGGCGTATTGCAAAAGTTCGACCTCATCAAGGGGTTGATCCGAGGTGTAAAAGGCTGCGATGACCGTTGTGTCGGCTTTGACGCTGGTTTCAACCACAGCGATTTCTGTAATCTGGGGGTGATGCAAAAGTGCGGCCTCGACCTCAAGCGGAGAAACCCGAAAGCCGCCGGCATTCATCATGTCATCAGAGCGGCCCAGATAGGTGATGGCATCATCCTTTGCCATGCTGCAACTGTCACCGGTTAAAAACCATTCGCCTTTGAAATGTTGCGCCGTTTCATCCGGCGCGTTCAGATAGCCCAGCATCAGGCCCTGATCGTCGCGGTTGATAGCTAAAATGCCGGGCTGGTCACGTTGGACCGGCGCGCCTTTGTCATCGACAATTGCAACGCGGCGCCCTGTTTGGGGGTAGCCTGCGCTGCCTTTGGGTGCGGGGCGTTTGGGGTGGCCGGAAATAAATGTAGAACATTCCGACATGCCGAAGGCCTCGTAAATTTGGGTGCCTGTTGCGGCAGTCCAGGCCTCTCTGATGCGGCAGGGCAATTTTTCACCGGCGCAAAGACTATGGCGCAGGTTTGGCATGGTTGGCAGAGGGTTTTTTAGCATTTGGCGATAAACACCGGGCGTGGCAGCAAAAATATTGACGCGGTGTTTGTTGATCAGCTCGGGCAATTCAGCTGTGCTGATTTCGGGGGCCGGAATTAATGCGGTTGCGCCGATGGTCAGCGGATCCATCAGGCCGGTGCCCAAACTGTAGGTCCAGTTAAAGGCACCCGCGTGCAAAATGCGGTCATGTGCGGTTAGGCCGTACCAGCCGGTCAACATCATGCGACGCGCCCAGATGGCCCGATGGGCATGGCAAACAGCCCGGGGTTTTCCGGCCGTGCCTGATGTGTAAATAATATAGGCAAGACGATTGGCGTCAGCCATTTCATAAAAGGCCGGGGCCAGTTTGTGATATTCATGCAGGGTTTTTGCTGTGATAACCGGACAAGGCGACTGGCTGGGAAGCGGTATGTTTTCACCACAGACGATCAGGTCCGGCGACAGATCATCACAGATTTTATCGACTTCTGCTGTGGTCAATTTGGCGGACGTTGGCACCGGAATCAGGCCGGCTGTGATGGCGGCCAGAAATAAAACGGGAAATTCAGGTGTATTGCCCAGACGCATCAGAATACGATCCCCGGGGCTTAGGCCTTGTTGTAGCAACCCTGTCGCAACACCGCGCACGGCGGTTTCGATTTTGCGAAAGCTCCAGTCCTGACTGCTGTCGTGGCTGATGATCGAGAGCATGGTTTTACTGGCCAACAGTTTTGATCTGGCCAGCACGTATTGGGCCATGTTGAAATTGTCGGGGCAGGGGGCGGCGGGGCCTTGGTCAAAAATAGAGCGCATAGGCTATCTGTTATGGGGCTGGCTGGTTTGATGCAAGGGGTGCACGCCACTTGGTGCGTCGCAAATTTGCCTGCGGCGCGGATATTTAGGGAACAATAATGTTAGGGGGCGCGTTAATCTTTGAAAAGTCTGGGCAGGATGATGGCAGCAACGGCGACGCCGATTATTTGCATGACAATGAACATTACCACATGGGCCGGATTGATGCCGGCAAAGGTATCGGACAGGCTACGGGCGATGGTGACGGCCGGATTGGCAAAGCTGGTGGAGGAGGTGAACCAGTAGGCACCGGTGATGTAAAGCGCAACCAGTGTCGGCACGGTGTCGGGTTTGTGTTTGATGCCACCAAAGATCACAAATAGTAAACCAAAAGTGGCAAAGATTTCGCTGCTCCAGAGCGCTATTCCGGTGCGATCGTGGCTTGAGGTTTGCAGGATTGTCAGATCGAACATCACGTGTGTTAGCCAGACGCCGGCAATGGCACCGATGATTTGCACCGCAATATAGGGCAGGGCCTGTGCCGGCGGATGTTCGCCGCGCAAGGTAAAAGCGATTGTAACGGCCGGATTAAAATGCGCGCCCGATACCGGCCCAAGGGTGGTGATGATCACATAAAGCATCGCGCCCGTGGCAATGGCATTGGCCAACAGCGCCAGCCCGTCATTTCCGCCGGACATGTTTTGCGCCATTATGCCAGAGCCGACCACACCAATCAGCAACATTGCGGTGCCGATGAATTCCGCCAATAGTTTGCGCTGCATGTTAACGGGTTCCGATCTGGTCAACCAAGGATTTCAAGCGGGTTGCAGTCATATCCTCAAACGGTTCGGCAAGCAAACGGGCAGCGCGGGCGGCCAAAATATTATAGGCGGTTTCAAAGGCGGTTTTGCAATCTGTCGTGCAGGTGGCCGGATCATCAACGCCCCAGTGGGTGCTGATCAGGCTGCCATGCCAGATCGGGCAGATTTCGGCGGCGGCATTGCTGCAAACGGTGATCACCAGATCGATTTTCGGCGCATCGGGGCTAGAAAATTCATCCCAGCTTTTGGAGCGGGCATGGCTGGTATCATGGCCTTTTTGGCCGAGCAGGTGCAAGGATTGGGGGTGTACCTTGCCTGTGGGTTTTGAGCCGGCAGAAAAGGCGGTGACGCGGCCTGCGCCCGTGTGGTTCAGGATGGATTCCAGCAGGATTGAACGGGCCGAATTACCGGTGCACAGGACAAGAATATTCATGGTTAACCTTTTGTATTTACTGATTTAGGTCTTGAGGCCACATCGCGGGCCAATTTCACAGTGTAGCTAGCAAGCGATTGTAACGTTTTATTGACGAGGCCCGCATTTTTAGCCTCGATCGCTTCGGCGATTTATACCGAAAGTTCGCGGGTGTTTTCCAGATTGGTTTTCATAAGATTTCATTTGTCAGACAATTAAACTTGTGGCACGGTAAATTTAAATGTCAGACAATTATCGACTGAAGTTTAGGGGCCATAAAATGGGAACCAAGATAGACAAAATACTAGAGGGGCAGGGCAACATTGCAATGATGTGATCAAACCGAATGGGGCTGATTAGAACAAAAAATCCGTTTGGTCGCGCACTGCATCGACCATGGCGGGAGCGGCCGGTTTGACCGGATTATATGCACCGCAGAAATGGGGCGGGCAGGGCTTGCCACGGGGCGAGCGCAGTCGGGTTTATGAGGGTCGGGCACCGAAATCAGCAGCGTGGTGATCGGGTGCGCTTTGCAAAAACGTGCCAAGGGATTGCTGGATATTGCCGTGCCAAAAGGTTATGGAGAGGATTGGAATATGACATTTAACGCATTGATCGTCGAAAAAAATGACGCAGGGAACACCAGCGCTTCGGTTCAGCAGGTTGAAGAAAACCGGTTGCCCGAGGGTGATGTTACGGTGGCGGTCGATTATTCAACCGTTAATTACAAAGACGGGCTGTGCATTGGCCCCGGCGGCGGTTTGGTGCGCAATTATCCGCATGTTCCGGGCATTGATTTTGCCGGCACGGTCGAAACCTCGACCGACAAACGCTACAAAGCCGGCGACAAAGTGATCCTGACCGGCTGGCGCGTGGGCGAGGCCCATTGGGGCGGTTACGCGCAAAAGGCGCGGGTCAAGTCCGATTGGCTGGTGCCGTTGCCGGATGGTCTGGATACGCGCCAAGCTATGGCTGTGGGCACGGCCGGATTTACAGCAATGCTGGCCGTTCTGGCGCTGGAAAATCAAGGGTTGAAAACAGGCAATGGTCCTGTGCTGGTGACGGGGGCGGCTGGTGGTGTCGGGTCCGTTGCAACCGCAATATTGGCCAATTTGGGCTATGAGGTTGCGGCCGTTACCGGACGGTTAGAGGCAGCGAACTACCTGAAATCTTTAGGCGCTACACAAATCGTTGCCCGCGAGGATTTGAACGAGACCACCAAACGCCCGCTTGAGGCCGAAACATGGGCCGGTTGCATCGATGCGGTTGGCGGCGACATGCTGGCGCGTATTTTGGGCCAGATGAAATACGGCGCTTCGGTTGCGGCCGTGGGGCTGGCCGGCGGCATGGCCTTGCATGCCACGGTCATTCCGTTTTTGCTGCGCGGGGTGAACCTGCTGGGCATTGATAGCGTGATGCAGCCCTATGACAACAGGGTAAAAGCATGGCAACGGATTGCAACTGATCTGCCGATGGAGCAGCTTGAAGCGATGATTTCAATGGCTAAACTTGCCGATTTATCCGGTTTGGGCGCAGATATTCTGGCCGGCAAAATCAAGGGCCGCGTTGTGGTTGATGTAAACGCATAAAAATCTGATTGGTCCGTTTAAAATACGTCCAAGCCAAATAAATTGCCGTTTTTTGCTAAAAATGCGGCGTATTTCGTGGCTTT
>DOHJ01000160.1:0-122 GCA_003535335.1 Paracoccaceae bacterium
CGGCCGTAACCTCGCCAAACCACAGACGCAGTGCACGTTCACGCTCATCAACGATATAAACCGAAGAAACCGCGATAATTCCGACAACGAATAGTATCGGCATTAATAATTTACGCATTAGT
>DOHJ01000160.1:464-1583 GCA_003535335.1 Paracoccaceae bacterium
TGACCCTCCGACTGGTTTTCTAAGCTCGTTCAGCGGCAGATAAGGCACAACACCTTGGGCGCCCTCGCTACCATCGAGGATAATTTTGTCTACACTACCCAGAACGACTTCCATCGTTTCCAGATAGAGCCGTTTGCGGGTAACTTTCGGCGCTTTTTGGTATTCACCCAGAACGGCCAGAAAACGGCTGACTTCACCTTCGGCCTGATTGACCGTTTGGGCGCTATAACCCTCAGCTTTGGCAATCAGGCGGGCGGCTTCACCACGGGCCTGCGCCACTGCTGTGTTGGAATAGGCATCAGCCTGTTTTTCCAGCGTATCACGGCGTTGTTCGGCCGCTTGCACTTCACGAAATGCATCCGCAACCAGAACCGGCGGATCTGCCTTGTCAAAGTTAACCCGGATCACGTGAACACCGGAATTATAACTGTCCAGCGTTGCCTGAATTTGCTGCTGCAAATCAGCGGCGATCTTGCCTTTACCTGTGGTCAGGATCGGCGTCAGTTCGGTGCGCGCAACAATTTCACGCATCACAGATTCCGAAACCGCGCGGATGGTTTCCTGAGGTTCGGCCAGATTAAACAGGAATTTAGGCGCATCACTGATGTTCCAAACCACCTGAAAATCAATATCGACGATGTTTTCATCACCGGTCAGCATAAGACCCGCATCAGAGCCACGCCCACCAACGCCAATGTCTTCGACATTCTCGCGGGTTACCGGCAGGATCACCCTGGTCACAATCGGCCAAGGCGCAAAGTTAAGACCCTCGATACCGGTGGAATAATATTCGCCAAACAGCAGTTCAACCGATTGCTCGGAGGTATCAACCCGATAAAACGACGCATAGCTCCAGACTGCGATTGCAGCCAGAATACCAAGGCCAATCGCGCCTTTGCCAATGCCCGGCCCAGCAGGTGCACCACTGCCCTGGCCATTTCCAGAGCCGCTACGACCGCCCATCAGCAGGCGCAGCTGTTCCTGACCTTTTTTCACGATGTCTTCGAGTTCAGGGATTTGTGGCCCGTCTTGTCCGGGGCGTTTACCGCCACCGCCGCCACGATTTCCGCCGTTATTTCCACTGCCATTTTCCGAGCCGCCGTTATTACCGCCGCCGCC
>DOHJ01000160.1:1927-2212 GCA_003535335.1 Paracoccaceae bacterium
GCCGCCGCCCCATGGTCCGCCGTTATTTCCAGCCATTTAGCTTCCTTACGTTCAGATGTTTAGCTTCATTTGTATGTTTCATACGCGATTTTCAAGCGCAAGTCTTATGATTTTGTCCAAAACGGCCACTTAGGTCGTACGAGTCGGTGTTTTCATCGTTACCAACTCCTCGGACATGGTCGGATGCACCGCAACCGTTCTGTCAAAATCTTCTTTTGTCGCGCCCATTTTCACCGCGATGGCCGCCAGCTGAATCATTTCGCCGGCATTATCGGCCACGATGTG